>JALWMN010000113.1 GCA_027083895.1 Campylobacteraceae bacterium | reverse complement strand
TGGAATACCTGTCCAGCGGCTAACAATTCCTGCTATCATCTCTTCATCAACTGCATTTTTAAGCAGAGTCCCCTCTTTTTGCATTCTATCCCACTGAGCATTTAGCTCATCTAACTCTTTTTGCAAGTTAGGAATCTCGCCATACTCAATCTCTGCAGCTTTGTTAAAGTTTGCTTCTCGTTTTGCTAATTCTGCTTCGCGTTTTTTCTCTTCTATAGTTTGCTTAATTTGTGCAATTTTATTAAATATCTCTTTTTCGCTCTCAAACTGAGACTCTAAAGCTCTTTTTTTCTCTTCTAAATCGGCTAACTCTTTCTCTAACTCTTTAATTTTCTCTTCGTTTTTAGGAGTTAACTCCATTTTAAGTGCTTCAATTTCTACTTGAACCTTTTGAATCTCTCTTTTTACTTTAGAGAGCTCAAATGGCTCACTCTCAATTTGCATCTTCAGCTCTGCTGCACCCTCGTCAATTAAGTCTATTGCCTTATCTGGCAAGAATCTATCGGTAATGTATCTGTTTGAGAGCTTAACTGCTGCAATTAAAGCACTATCTAAAATTTGTACATTGTGGTGAGCCTCTAGTCTCTCTTTAATTCCACGCATAATTTGCAACGCCTCATCGATGCTTGGCTCTTCTACTTTTACTGGCTGGAAGCGTCTTTGGAGTGCTGCATCTTTTTCGATATATTTTCTATACTCTTTGAGCGTTGTAGCACCAATTGTATGCAGTTCACCTCTAGCTAGCATTGGTTTGAGCATATTTGCTGCATCCATACTACCTTCACTTGCTCCAGCACCTACAATTGTGTGGATCTCATCGATAAAGAGGATAATATTGCCATCATTTTTAACCTCTTCGATCACTGCTTTTAATCTATCTTCGAACTCTCCTCTATACTTAGCCCCTGCAATAAGTGCTGCCATATCTAGCTCGATAACCTTTTTATTTTGCAGCGATGCAGGTACAAGCTTATCTACAATTCTTTGTGCTAAGCCCTCTACAATTGCTGTTTTACCAACACCTGGTTCTCCAAGCAAAATTGGGTTGTTTTTAGTTTTTCTAATTAAAATTTGCATCACGCGTTGGATCTCTTCGTCACGCCCTATTACTGGGTCTAACTCGCCATTAATCGCCTTTTGCGTTAAGTTAATACCATATTTTTCTAGTGCTTCTAGCTTCTCATCGTCTGTTTGGCTCTCGATTGTTTTACCACCTCTTAAAGCCTCTAAATTTTTCTTTAACTCCATTAAATCAACATACTTACCAATTGTATCTTTAATAAAGCTCTCATTAATATTAGCAATTATCCATGTATCTACAGAGAGATACTTATCGCCATTTGCTGCCATTTGCCCTTCGGCACTTTGCAGACTTCTTACTGTATTTTGCGAAAGTCTGATAGACTCTTTTGTTACACTTGAACTGGTTGGAAGTTTTTTTGCCATCGAAGCTACATCTAACTCAATAGCTGCTTTATCTACTCCCATTTTATTAAACACTTGGTTTAAAATTGATCCACTATTTGTTAGCTGAGCCCAAATTAAATGAATTGGCTCAACTTCTGGATTTTTATTATGTAAAGCCAATGATAAACCTGATTCTATAGTTTGTGTCATTTGATGTGTTAATTTCTCTAAAATATTACTCATTTCTCTTCTCCTAAATTTAATTTGTGCTATTCTAGCATAAAATGTATAGTTCAATTGCTATCTAAGTTGCAAAAAGAAAAATCTATGCATAATCCGACTTTAAGTGATTATTAAATAAAATAGCCCTTAAAATTACTTAAAAGGCTTGAACCTATGTTCAAAAAAGAGAAAAAAGTAATACTTTCAGCTTTTCTAACTATTTCAACTGCACTCTTTATCGCCAACCCAATCGAAGCAAAAAGCAATAAAGATGAATCAAAACTCGAAGCATACCTTAAATTTTCTCGTGTTCTTAACCTTATTGAAGATCAGTATGTAGATGAGATCAATACATCTACACTCATTAATAAGGCTCTAAAAGGTTTACTCTCTAATCTCGATGCACACTCAGCCTATATGGATGCAAAATCTTTTAAAGATCTCAATATCCAAACTAAAGGTGAATTTGGCGGTTTAGGGATTGTTGTTGGTATGAAAAAGGGTGTATTAACTGTTATTGCACCAATCGATGATACCCCCGCACAAAGAGCTGGAATTAAAGCAGGAGATATTATCCTTAAAATTGATAATAAATCAACACTTGGTATGACAATTGATGAAACTGTTAGCCTCATGCGAGGAAAGCCAAAAACAAAGATTAAACTTACCGTTGTAAGAAAGGGCGAAAGCAAGCCATTAGTCTTTGAAATTGTTCGAGATATTATCAAAATTCAATCTGTAAAACATAAATATATCTATCTTGATAAAAAGAAGCAAGAGAAGGTACTCTATATCCATATCTCATCATTTGATTCAAAGGTTGTAAATAGTGTTCAAAAAATACTTAAAGAGAATCCAGATGCAAAAGGGATAATCTTTGACCTCCGCAACAATCCTGGCGGCCTACTTAGCCAAGCAACTGGGCTATTAGATATGTTTATCGATAAAGGTGTATTAGTTAGCCAAAAGGGACGCGATAAAGAGGAGAATACAGTCTATAAAGCACATAGTGAAAATACAAACACAAAAATACCAATTACTGTTTTAGTAAATGGTGGTAGTGCAAGTGCAAGTGAAATTGTAAGTGGTGCCCTACAAGATACTCGCAGAGGCGTTGTTATAGGAGAACAAACCTTTGGTAAAGGTAGTGTACAAATTGTAGTACCAATAGGAAAAGATGAGGGTGTAAAATTAACTGTTGCACGCTATTACCTCCCAAGTGGTAGAACTATCCAAAATAAAGGAGTAACTCCAGATATCATTGTATACCCTGGACCAGTCAATAAGAAAAAAGAGAGTGAGTTGGTTATTAAAGAGAATGAACTCAAACAGCACCTCAAAAGTGAGCTAGAAAAGTTAGATGGTAATACAACTAAAGAGGATACTAATAATACATTAGAAGATAATAACACCTCTAAAGCTTCTAAAAATAGTAAAAAAGTAATTACCCAAAAAGAACTATACAAAGATGCTCAACTTAAGAGTGCACTTGATGTATTAAAAGTTTTACTTTTAGAAAAAGGCAATTAATGGAAAAAAAAGAGTTACTCTACGAAGGCAAAGCAAAAAAGATTTGGACAACTGAGAATCCTGATCTATTAATATCTGAATTTAAAGATTCTCTAACAGCATTTAATGGTGAGAAAAAATCTCAAGAAGAGGGTAAAGGGGCATTAAATAATGCAATCTCTGCTGCACTCTTTGAGTATTTAGAAGAAAAAGGCATACCAACACACTATGTTAAGATGCTTGATAGCAACCATATGCTCCATAAAAGAGCAGATGTTATCTTAATTGAGGTAATTGTAAGGAATATTGCTACTGGAAGCTTAAGTAGAAATTTAGGTATAGAAGATGGAAAAGTGTTACCATTTACACTTGTAGAGTTTGATTATAAAAATGATGAATTAGGTGACCCAAAATTAAATGACCAACATGCTCTTATTTTAGAGCTTGTAAAAAGCCAAGATGAGTTAGATTATATAAGATATATGGCTAGAAAAATAAATCGATTCTTAAGTGAATTTTATAGTGAATTAGGGCTTAAATTAGTTGATTTTAAACTTGAATTTGGTAGAGATAAGAATGATAATATCATCTTAATAGATGAGCTAAGTCCAGATAACTTTAGATTATGGGATGCTAAAACGAATGAAAAGATGGATAAAGATAGATTCCGCCAAGGCTTAGGTGGTTTAAAAGAGGCCTATGAAGAGGTCTTAAGAAGAATTCAAAATAGATAAAGGGAAAAGATGAAAGCAGTAGTAAATGTATTTCTAAAAGAGGGTGTACTTGACCCACAAGGGAAGGCTGCTCACCATGCCCTAGAGAGTCTTGGATTTAAGGGAGTAAATGATGTTAGAATTGGTAAACAAATTGTAATAGATCTCGATGCAACAAATAAAGAAGAGGCACTCAAAGAGGTAGAGAAAATGAGTGAAACTCTTTTAGCAAATACTGTTATTGAAGATTACAATATAGAGATTGTAGAATGAAAAAAGCAGTAGTACTTAGATTTCCTGGAACAAATTGCGAATTTGATACTGAGTACGCCCTTAAAAAACTTGGGCTTAATGTAGAGATTGTTTGGCATAAAGAAGAGACTCTACCAGAGTGCGATCTAGTAGTAGTTCCAGGCGGTTTTAGCTATGGTGACTACTTAAGAGCTGGCTCTATTGCACGATTTGCTCCAATAATGAAAGCTGTAGAAAGTTATGCAAATGAGGGTGGATATGTTTTAGGTATCTGTAATGGTTTCCAGATTCTTACAGAAGCTGGACTACTTCCTGGTGCACTAAAGAGAAACAATAACCTACACTTTATCTCTAAAATGCAGCATATAAAAGTTATCAATAATGATAATAGATTTTTAAACAAATGTGAAGTTGGAGAAGTTTTAAAGATTCCAGTAGCACATGCGGATGGTAACTACTATATTGATGATGAAGGATTAGAAGAGCTTAAAAAGAATAATCAAATATTAGTGAGATATTGCGATGAAGATGGCAATCCAATGGTTTTAAATGGCTCCGTGGAGCAGATTGCTGGAGTTTGCAATAAAACAAAAAATGTATTTGGATTAATGCCACATCCAGAAAGAGCTATAGAGCTGATTTTAGGCTCGGAGGATGGAGTAAAAATGCTAGAGGGATTTGCTTCTTGAAACTCCCCTCTTTCATCTTTAAACTACTTTTTTTCCTACTTTCTACCAATCTCCTTTTTTGTGCAACCCCATTTAGCTATAGCTATATTCCCAAAAAAGTCTACAAAAAACAGCTTTTTCCTGTAACTATATTAGTCAAGCACTATAATCCAAAAGAGCCTCCCCATTTTGAGTATGATTCACTCTCACTCATTCAGCCAATAGATTATAAACCTATAGAAGTAATTAATAAGGATGAAGCCTTTTTTACATTCTACTTTAAAGCACCATCAAATAGTGACCATTTAACTATACCAAGTTTAACTATCTGGACACTATCATATACCTATGTTCTTCAAGCAAAAGAGATCCCCATTAGCGAACTCAAAGGCATAGATCCAAATAGCTTTACAAATCTCTTAGCATCTAATTTTCGAATAAACAGTATCAATATTGATACATATGATGCAAACAGTTCACTTGTTACACTCCATCTTGAAGCAACTGAAGCAAATCTAGAAGATTTTCATATACCAAATGTGGAAGATGATGGAATTGAAAATATCAAGAGAGATGGAGCTAGAGTAACAGCAAACTACTATTTTGTCATACCTAGCACCAAAGAGCACCTCTCTTTTACATATTACAATCTCATCAAAAATCGATTTATCACTACACCAGTCAATTTAGAAAATAGCAGTCAAAAGATAGAAAAATTAAATCCCAAAGAGCTAACCTTTGATAGCATCAAAAAATATACAATTATTACCATAACCATTCTTTTTCTTATACTCTCTTACGTAACCAAAGATCATCTCTATTTAGTAGTAACAGCTTTACTGATTTTTCTTGTAATCTATCTCTATTTGCCAAAAAAGAGTATTTGTGTTCCAGAGGGAGCATCTCTGTATATATTACCTACTAGCAATAGTAATATTATTACGCAAACACAAAAGCAATTTATCACTCCTTTAATACACAAATACCAAACATTTAATAAAATTGAATATAATGGCTTAAAAGGATGGATAAAAGATGAAGATCTATGCAAAAATTAGATTCTATTGGGGTGCATTTGTAATAGCTACCATTGTAGGTGCAGGAATGATCCCACTTATTACACTCTTCCCTAAATATAAGGGAACAATAATGCATAAATTAAATAGATTGATTCTATTTTTAATGGGTGCTAAGTTAAAAACTTATGGTAAAAGAGATGAGAAAGCAAATCTCTTTTTAATAAACCATCAAGGAATTATGGATATTATTGCTCTAGAAGCCGTAGAGAATACTCACTTTAGATGGGTAGCAAAAAAGGAGCTTTTTGAGACTCCTTGGTTTGGATATCTCCTTAAAAATGGAGATATGATCTCAGTCGATAGAGAGAATAAAGCGGGCTTAATAAAGCTTTTGAAAGATGCTAAAGAGTCTATAGAAGAAAAAAAGAGAGCTGTTGCCATCTTTCCTGAAGGAACTCGAAGTGCAACACAAACACTACTTCCCTTTAAATCGGGGGCAAAATTAATTGCAAATAAACTCAATATGAGAGTCCAACCCATTGTAATTACTGGAAGCAAGTATGTACTAAATGAACATATTAAAACAGGACATAGTGGGACAATCCATATACACTACCTCGATGCTTTTGATGTAACAACAGCATCAAAAGATTGGTATGAAAAGGTAAAAAGTGATATGGAAAAAGTGATTTTAGAAGATGAAACAAAGGGGATTTTTAGATAATGCTTATTAGAAAACTTTTTAAATTTGAAAATGCACACATTGTTCGCAACTGCTCTACGCAGCGTTGTAGCCAAAATATCCATGGACACTCCTACAAAGTAGAGGTACTGCTAGAGTCAAATTATCTCGATAACGGACATATGGTCTATGACTTTGGTTTAACAAAACTCTATATCAAAGATATAATAGACTCTTTTGACCATGCAATTACACTCTGGAGTCAAGATGATCCCGAATATATTGAAGCGATGAAAAGATATTCGCAACGGTGGATATTACTTCCTGTTAGCCCATCAGCAGAGCAGTTTTCACGAGTTTTCTTTCTCCTTATTGAAAAAATTTTACAGCTCTCCCAAAAACTAAATGGAGAAAAAGAGGTCAAGCTCCATAGTGTCATCGTACATGAAACCGATACTGGATATGCACACTGTTTCTATGATGATGCCCACTCGAAACTCATGGGAGAGATAAATATACACGATATAAAATTTTCTAAACAGATCCAAAAAGAGTGGAGTAAAGAGGATTTATGGGAATATATTATCAAAGAAAGAGAACTTATTGTTCCTAAAATAGTATAACTTAAGCTATTTTCTCAACTTTATGCTATAATAATTTTGTAAAACCTAAAAAGGAGACTAAATGAATAAGATTATTATTCTTTCTGTTACTACAATAGCTATGTTAACATTTAGCGGATGTGGTGACGATGCGAAAGAGAGTGCTAAAAGTGCTGTAGAGGTTGCAAAAGAGACGGCATCAAAAACTGCAGATGCTGCAAAAGAGGCTGCATCTGCTGCAGTTAGCAAAACTACAGAGGCTGTTAAAGAGACTGCAACGCAAGCAGCTGAGTCTGCAAAAGAGAGTGTAAAAGAGACTGCAGCAAAAGCAGCTGAAGCTACAAAAGAGGCAGCTCAAGCTACTGTAGAGAAGGCAAAAGAGACTGCTCAAGCTGCAGCTGAGAGTGTTAAAGAAAAAGCAAGTGCTGCTGCATCTGCTGCAACAGCTGCAGCAACTGGTGGAAACGAAAAAGGGAAAGCTGTATTTGCTAAGTGTGTTAGCTGCCATGGTGCTGATGGTAAAACAAAAGCTCTTGGTAAATCAGAAATCATTGCAGGTCAAGCTGCTGCTGATCTTGAGAAAAAACTTCAAGAGTATAAAGCTGGTACAAGAAATGTAGCTGGTATGGGTATGCTAATGAAGGGTCAAGTTGCACCACTTAGCGATGAAGATATCAAAGCAGTTGCAGAGTATATCTCAAGTTTAAAATAGTTACTCACAAAGTGAGAGGGCTACCCCCTCTCTTAATCCATCATCAATTACAATTGATCTTTTTTTATCTAAAATCCTATAGATCTCTTTAAAGATTAAAATGCCAGCTACTATTAGGTCATCTCTACCAACACCAACTGTTATCTCTCTATCCTCTTTTGACATATTAAGTAATTTATCCAAATATATCTCTAGCTCATCCACTTCTAAAGTTACTCCATTGATTAACTCTGAGTTATAAGTTTTATATGTAAGCCCAAGTTTCATAGCTGCAACTGTTGTTGGTGTTCCAGCTGTAGCTACAAATTCCAAATCTCTACTATTGTAATCCTTTACAAACTCTACAATATCTTTCGACTCTAAAGAGATAATTTTTGATATCTCATCTAAATCTTTTGCTCTATTAGCAACAGTAACAATACCAAGTTGAAAACTTTTAGAGTAGACCCTATTCTCTACAAAAAAAGTAACTTCAGTAGAGCCACCACCAATATCAACTAAAACAAAATCTCTTTTAATCCCTAATCTTTCTAACCTTTTTTGCACCGCCTGCAACGTTAATAAAGCCTCATCTTTTGGACTAATTACTTCAAATTTAATAGCTGTTTTTTGCTCTATCTCTTTTAAAACTTCCTCAGAATTTTTTGCAACTCTCAAAGCTTCAGTTGTTACTGCTTTTATTTTACAACCATGAAAATCTAATCTCTCTTGAGCCTCAATCAACCCATCAACTATAGCATCAACTGCTCTTTTGTCTACTCTACCATCGATAGTTATACTTTGTGCAGTTCTTACAATTTTCTCATACTCAGCAACCTTTTTATCTAAAGAGCAATCATATTTAATGACTCTAAGGGTATTAGAGCCTAAATCGATGCCAATTACCTGCATTAATGCTCCTCTAAAAACTTATACCCATGTTGCGTTAAAATTTTTCGAATCTCCTCTTGATGCTCTCTCCCTTTTGTCTCTAATGAGACACTCACATGTGCATCACCAAACTCTAAATCTGTAGAGGTTCTATCATACCCAATCTGTACAATATTTGCTTGTACTATTCGCATAAGATGTGAAAAATTCTCCAAAGCACCAGGTTTATCAATAAGTGTAACTCTAAGCTTCATCTTTCTAGCCGATTTTACAAGCCCTTTCTCTATTATTAAAGAGAGCATAGTAACATCAATATTGCCACCACTTAAAATTGCACACACTCTACTATTGGCTTCAAGATCAATTTTATTATGCATCAAAGCAGCTACACCAACAGCTCCCGCACCCTCAACTAAAAGTTTTTGACGCTCAAGTAAAAATAGAATAGCACTTGCTATCTCATCATCACAAACAGTAACAAGATCATCTACATATTGCATGATAAGATCAAATGTCATCTTTGAGGTGTTTTTAACAGCAATCCCATCAGCAATTGTTCGAACACTATGTGTATTGAGTTGTTGTTTCTTTTGGTAAGAGTTTGCCATCGCAGGAGCCCCCTCAGCAGCAACCCCAATAATCTTAATGTTTGGATTGAGAGCCTTTGCAGCAATTGCAACACCACTAATTAAACCACCTCCACCCACAGGTACGATGATTGCATCTAATGTGTGAAGATTGTGCAACTCCTTTATCTGTTCACACACCTCTAAAGCAATAGTACCTTGACCAGCAATTACATCCTTATCAGCAAAAGGGTGCACAAACTCTAAACCATTCTCTTTAGCATACTCATTTGCATGAAAGTACGCTTCATCATAATTTGCACCCATAAGTTTAACATTTGCACCGAAACTTTCTACACCTTGTACCTTATTGAGTGGAGTAGACTCTGGCATAAAAATAGTTGCCTTTATATTAAAATATTTCGCACTTAATGCAACGCCTTGAGCGTGGTTTCCAGCACTTGCAGCTACTACCCCCTCAACACTCCCTTTTTCCATAAGTGAGGCGATCTTATTAAATGCACCCCTTAACTTAAAAGAACCAGTCACTTGAAGGTTCTCCTTTTTTAAATAGACTTGATAATTTGTCTTACCACTTAAAACTGGTGCATAGGCTAAAGGTGTCTTATGTGCTACTTTTTCTAATCTTTTACTCGCTTTTTTAAACTCTTCAAGCTCAATCATCGCTCATCCTCACTTATTTATGTTAAAATTAGCGAAATTATACCAACAAAAAGGATAAAGTATGGAATGTGAAATGCCAAGCATAAACTCTAATCCACAAGAGATAAAAGAGTATTTAGAACAATATAAAAATATTGCAATTATTGGTGCATCACCAAACCCAGAAAAAGATAGCAATAAAGTAACAAAATATATGATCGAAGCAGGATATAATGTCTTCCCAATATATCCAAAAGAGGATACTATTTTAGGACAAAAGGTCTATAGAAGCCTTAAGGAGATCCCACATAAAGTTGATATTGTCGTAGTATTTAGAAAACCTGATGCTGTTGATGCAATTGTTGATGCTTGTATAGAAAGAGGTGACATAGATCTGCTTTGGACCCAACTAGGAATAGTCAACAATAGTGCTGCAAAAAAAGCAAAAGAGCACAATATTAATGTTGTACAAAATCTCTGCATAAAGATAGAACACAATCGCTTACTAGCAAAAAAATAAAAATGGTAGCCAATTTGAGCTACCAATAAAGAGCCACTCTTCTTCTGCCCCAACGTAGGGCTTTCCTTTTATTGAGTCCCATATAGATATCGATATGGTTTCGAAGTCGCTTATTCATCTTATCCCGCACAACATAATATCCAGGAAGCCCAGTGATCTTGACTTTTACACCATTTTTCAAACCATACTTCTTAATCAAGTCCTCAGATACAGCAATAATCTTCATTCCTGGTTTAATTCTATTATTCCAAGCAGCTAAAAATGGAGTCTTATCTGTTTGATTACGGTGTGAAGTATAGGCTGTTGCAATTACACGAATCTTTCTTTTAAACTTAAGTGATGGTGCAGATTTAAATTTTATATTTTTAACATAATTTAAACTTGAACCTCGTCGTTTTGTAACCTTAGGCTCTTTTAAGAGAAGTTTTTGTCCAACTTTAATATGGCTGCTACGTGCAATGCGATTATACTCTCTTAATTGGTTTATAGAGAGTTTTGTCTTTGAAGCAATTGAAGAGAGGGTATCTCCCTTTTGCACAATATAGATTCCCTTCTTTAATTGCTCTTGTAATCTCTTTTTTGCAAGAAGCTCCCTCTTCTTTTTCTGTTTAGCAATCTTAAGCTCTTCTTGCTTTTTAAACTTTTGAAGCAACTTTTTAGGAACTAAAAGCTTCTCTCCAATCTTTATTTTTCCATCTTTGCCAATTCTATTGAGTGATTTAAGCTCTTTTACTGAAAGTCCAAGTGCAGATGCAATAGATGTAAGTGTATCTCCCTTTTTCACTCTATAAGCAGCTAACTTTACTTGTAACTTTTTTGCAACAACTTTTCTCTTTTGACTTTTTTTAGAAGAAGAACTTGTAATTTGAGGTGTACTTTTCTCTTTCTTGACTAATTTTACTCTCTTTTGAGTCGGTTTCTCTTTTGTGGCAGTGCTTTTTGAAGTCAACTCCTTATTTACACTCTTAACTCTCGTTTTTTCTTTAACCTCTTTTCTTAATGCTTGAGGCTCCTTTATAGCAACCAAGCTCTCTTTCTTTATCTTTTGGGAGAGATCAGGTTGGACTTGAACAACCTCTTGATGTTGACTTTTTTGCTTCTTTTGAGTTTGCTTTTGATTAGCAAGCTCTTTTATCTGTTCTCTCTTATCAAGCTCTTGCTTCTTCTTTTGCTCTTTACCATAGTGACTTCTATCTATAAGAGCTTGCAATCCAGCTCTACCATCATAATTACTACTATACTTTTCTAAAAGAGTATTTAGATAACTTCGGCTAAACCACTGCCTCTTTTTTTTCTCTTGTTTCTTCTCGTCAAGAGTTGAACCATCATCTTTTACGCGATTAAATCGTATAAACTCTACTCTATAAGGGTTACAACTACTTTTATAAGTTACTCCTTCCTGGCAAGGAATATCTGCTTGAACTGCACTAAGCAGTAGCGAGCTTAAAACTAAGGATCGATAGTGCATTAAAAACCGCCTATCCATATTTCTCCTTTAAGCTTCGATAAAATAAATCATTTCGCTCATAATATCGCTTTTTTGAACAATTTTCAAGTGTTTTATCTCTTTTTCATAAAGAGAAGCGATTTTTTCTGGAATTTTTAATCCAAATCTACTTGCAATCTGATCTAAAGCCTCTTTATCTGAATTTGCCTCAAGCCCCACGCTTTTGGCTATTGTTGGACTAAACTTGGTCCACTCTGCAGTTGAGTATGCTACCGTTGGTAACATTTTCTCTCTTATTTTACGATAAGCTTTAATGCAAGTAGCTGTATGTGGATCCATAATGTATCCACGTTCTAGATACTCTTTTATAGTCTCTTCTACCTCTTCATCACTACTAAAGATTGCTGCAAAATCCTTTTGAATCTCTTTTAATTCATCAGCAGTAAGTTCATAATAATTTTCACTATTAAGCTGATCCATTAACTCTTTTGTTCTTTGAGCACCAAATTTATCATAAAGAACACGCTCCACATTTGAACTTTTTAATATATCCATTGCAGGTGAGTTTGTCTGTATCAATTTCTTTTGACGTAAATCATACTTCCCTGTAGTTATAAACTCTGTTAAGATATTATTTGCATTAGATGCAATCAATATCTTCTCGATTGGGACTCCAGCTACCTTTACATAATATGCACCCAAAGCATTCCCAAAATTCCCACTAGGTACTATTAAATAAATTGGATCACCTAACTCTATAGCACCCTCTCTATATAACTCTAAATAGCTATGGATATGATAGATAGTCTGGAAAATTATCCGTCCAAAGTTTACAGAGTTTGCCGCAGAGAGCTTCGTCTCATTCCGTTGAAGAACATCTTTAAACTCTTTAGAGGCTAAAAGTGACTTGAGTGCCTCTTGAGCATCATCAAAGTTCCCCTCAATTCCTATTACTTTTAAATTTGGTGCATCCTCTGTTACCATCTGGAGTCTTTGCACATCGCTTGTTCCTCCAGCAGGATAGAGGCAAGTAACTTTAATATTTTCTCTATTTTTAAAGGTCTCCAGAGTTGCTGGCCCCGTATCGCCACTAGTTGCAGCCATTATAAGATACTGCTCACCTCTCTCTTGTGCCAAACTTGAGAGAATCACACCAAAAGGCTGCAAAGCCATATCTTTAAAAGCTCTAGTTGGTCCATGATAGAGCTCACAGATAAAAAGATCATCCTCTACTTGCGTAACAGGTACTGGATTGTTTGGATCATCAAAGCTACTATATCTCTCCAATGCTGCATCAATCAGACTCTCTTTAATATCTATATCGAAGGCCTCAAGCACACTTTTTGCCAACTCTTGGTAACTTGACTCTTTATGCTTTGCTAAAAAATCGATTCCAAAATCTGGCAAATTTTTGGGAACATATAAACCACCATAACTTGCTAATGGATCCAAAATCGCCTCAGAAAATTGAACACTTTCACTTTTTCTTCCATCATTTCCACGTGTTTCAATAAACTTCATCTACTATCCTAGTTTTTAATGGGTATTATATCCAATTTTTAAAGAATAAAGCCAAAATCTTCTTCTCTATATTAAGCCTTCATTAAATTCAAATAGAAGCCTCCAATTGAATGCTCAAAAAAACTTTTAATTCACCCATACAAGTTCTATTTTTAGCTCTACTACCGCTAAAATTTTAAAGTTTCTGCTCTATTAAAATTTTTAAAGGATCCAATCCATTAAAAGGTAATACAAGTACCAATCCCACTACTTGTTAATATCTCTAGAAGTAATGAGTGCTCTACCCTTCCATCTATAATGTGAGCCTTTTTTACACCACCTCGCAAAGCCTCAACACATGCATCAACCTTTGGCACCATACCACCACTGATTGTACCATCAGCTTTTAACTCCTCTACTTTTTCAATCGTTAACATATTGATTAATCGCTTCTCTTTATCTAAAACACCAGCAGTATCTGTTAAAAAGAGCACTTTTCGAGCCTTTAGTGCAACTGCTACTTTACTTGCTGCTAAATCTGCATTAATATTAAATCCGGGATGTCCTAAAATACCACCACTTGCAATGGGTGCAATGACAGGAATAAAACCATCATCAAGAATCTTTAATACAATCTGAGGATCGATACTCTTTATAATACCCGTATAGCCAAATTTTTGCTCATCCTTAGGAACTGCTTGAATAAAATCAGCATCCTTTCCAGAGATCCCAATCGCTTTTGCCCCTTGTGAATTAAGGAGTGAAACAATATCTTTATTTACCTCACCACTTAAAACCATCTCTGCAATTCGCATTACCTCTTTAGTAGTTACTCGTTGCCCATCGATAAACTCTGTATCTATTTTTAACTCCGTTAAGAGATTAGTAATACTCTTGCCACCACCATGAACAACAACTGGCTTCATCCCAATAGTTTGTAATAGTGCGATATCTTGAGCAAATTTTGCCTTTAACTCATGACTCGTTTGTGCCGAACCACCATATTTTACCACGATGATATCATTATAAAACTTCTTAATATAGGGTAATGCATCTAATAGGGTCTGTACTGTCTCTAATTTTGCTTGCACACTTCATCCTTTATTCTCTTGAGAATATTTTGATCGATCTCAATTTGTAGTCTGATTATAGAGAGTGGTATCTTAAACTGCTCTAACTTAACATAATCTTTTTCAGTAACAAGAAGAGATGTTACTGAAAGTTCCCTCATTTTATCTACTATCATATCTTTATCAAAGTAAGCATGGTCTGGAAAGTAGACTCTTCCAACTACATTTGGAGGTAAAAATGCTTCGAGCCTCTGTGGATTAGCAATTGCAGTTACTAAAAGCATTCTCCTGCTAAGATTTTCATAACTTACCTTTCGCTTATAATCACGATCCTCTTTTAAAAAAAGATCTGCATACCGTTTAACAAATGGAAACTCCCTATAGGGTCCTGCAGGAAGAACAAACCTACTTTTAATTTCTGCTGGCTCTAATAGAATATCAAACTTTTGAATATCTGACTTACTAAAAGCATCATCAAGAATAATACATCTAGCCCCCAAATCTTTTGCCTGCAATATCGCTTTTTTACGATCTTCGCTAACAATAACACTTGCAGCTGTCCTTTTGGCTACAAGCATTGCCTCATCACCACTTTCAAAAACACTACACTCTATAGAGTGCTTATGCTTTACAAGAACCAACCCTTTTGAGCGACGTCCATAGCCACGAGAGATATAAAATATCTCTCCTACCCCTTGATCTGTTAAATACTCAATCAATGCAATTGCAAAAGGTGTTTTACCACTTCCACCAACAATTAAATTACCAATACTTACAATAGGAATAGAGTAGCCCTTTACTCTACTCAATACTCTTTTTAGAAACAAAATTGCTCCATAGAGTAGCGACAATGGCAACAGCAAAACAATAACTATATAGTGATACCACTTTGGATTAAAAAAGAGGCTTTCAAAAAAGTGTATCATATATGCTCTTTAGCAACCTCTTGTACCATCGAAGCAACATACTCTACATCT
The DNA here is from genome assembly GCA_027083895.1 of Campylobacteraceae bacterium. GTDB lineage: Bacteria > Campylobacterota > Campylobacteria > Campylobacterales > Sulfurovaceae > JAADEQ01. Next base: position 756 of record JALWMN010000113.1, on the reverse strand, counting down.
TTTTGGCTCATCTTTCCATAACATGGCAAAGACATTACTGTCTGGTAGACATGTAAAGCATTTGGAAAGTTAAATATCTTTAAACCATACTTCTCTTTATAATATTGTGTAAAGTTTAGAGGTATATAGTGTAAACCAACCTCTACCCCTCGCTTTTTAAGCTCTCTTGCAAAAGCATCTCTATTTTTATCAATCTTTACAATAAAGTAGTTATAACTATGTTTGCTACTTCGTATAGGCAACTCTACATGAGGTATATCTTGTAAATATTGAAAATAGCTCTCTGCTATCTCTTGCCGCCTTTTAAGAAGTTGTTTACGGTATGGTAATAATCTATATAAAATGTATGCACTCAATGCATCAAGCCTATAGTCGCAACCAATATCGACTATATCATAGAGGTAACTCACATCCCTATTTGTCTCAATAAGTCCATGCTTTCGTAACAATTTTGCCCGCTTAAAAATTGCATCCTCTTTAAAAGAGATTATACTCCCTTTAATAGTATTATCCAACCTAAAATTAAGCGAGAAGAGAGCAATATCACCCTTTATCTCAACCTCTTCCTCTAACAAAGGTGCATCTATAAAATCCTCAATCACCGCTACATTATATTGCTTAGCTAATGCAATAATCTCATCCATTGAGGCTGCCAAGCCTGCAAAGTGACTTACCACTACCGCTTTTAACTTTTTGCTTGCATTTTGTTTTAATACACTCTTTAAAGCCTCAATATCAATATGGTAGCTCTTTTCA
>JALWMN010000112.1 GCA_027083895.1 Campylobacteraceae bacterium | reverse complement strand
CAGGCATCCCCATAATATTAAACCCTGCATCTACATAGTGTATCTCTCCTGTAACTGCACTACTTAGGTCACTTAAGAGATACATACCACTATTACCAACCTCTTGAATTGTTACATTTTTTCGAAGCGGTGAGTGTGCTGCATTCCACTTAAGCATAAAGCTAAAGTCACCAATGCCTGCTGCAGCTAAAGTCTTAATTGGTCCGGCACTAATCGCATTCACTCTAATACCATCTCTCCCCAAGTCCTCTGCTAGATATTTTGTTGTCATCTCCAATGCAGCTTTTGCAACACCCATTAAATTATAATTAGGGATATACTTTACACCACCATAATATGAGAGTGTCAAGAGTGAAGCTCTCTCAGAGAAGATTGGTCTTAATTTCTGAGCAAGCTCTATAAAAGAGTAGACAGAGATCTCCATTGCAACATTAAAAGCCTCTTTTGAAATATCGCTAAAACGTCCACTAAGACCCTCTTTAGGGGCATATGCTATAGAGTGAACAAGAAAATCGATCTTGCCAAAATCTCTCTCTAAACTCTCTTTTAAAGCCTCTATCTCTTCTGGCTTTGTAACATCACAAGGATAGCATCTTTGCGTACATGCAAACTCCTCTGCAATAGGCTCTATTCTCTTTTGAAATCGTTCATTTAAATATGTAAGTGCAAGCTCTGCCCCTTGATCATAACAAGCTTTGGCAATTCCATATGCAATTGATTTTTTATTCGCAATACCTAAAACGATACCTCTTTTCCCTTTCATTAACATATTTCAACCTTAATTTTTTCGCATATTTTATCACAATCTTGCTATTATATGAGTAATATATTACAAAAAGAAGGAGTTAGAGTGGATGATATTCTTTTACTCTCCACCGGTGGAACATTTAACAAAGTATACAATCGAATAAGTGGGGAACTTGAAATCGATACATCTTTCTTAGCACTTCAAACGATTCAAAAGAGTTGGCTTAGTAACTATCCTATAGATACTATTATCAATAAAGATTCACTCGATTTTACTCCAAAAGATAGGGAGGATCTAAAAAACTATATTATCAACTCCCCATACACAAAGATTGTTGTCATCCACGGTACTGATACCATCCATCTAAGTGCCAAAGTCGTTGCCCAAGCACTTAAGAATAAAACTATTCTCTTTACTGGTGCAATGGTACCATTTTCTATCGATCCAATCGAAGCAACTGCAAATTTAGCATCAGCCATAGGGTTTCTTCACGCTACAAAAGAGCCTGGAGTCTCTATTGCCTTAAATGGAAAAATAGCACAATATACCAAAATAAGAAAAAATAGAGTCGAGGGCTATTTTGAGTATACGTAGGAGTAGTTCTTAATAGATATCTTTCAGTAGATAAGGAGTGGGCTGCTTTCCAAAATACCCTTTTTGATACATCCAACGATAAATTTTTGCTGCAATTGGTCCTGCTGTACTCCCCCCATGGCCACCATGCTCAACTAAAACTGTAACTACATACTGCGGATTCTCAAATGGTGCATAGGTTGTCAACCAGGCATGGGAACGTTTATAGTACTCCATATCCTCCTCTTTAGCACGCTTCTTTACATCTTGCCCAATAGAGGTAACCTGTGCAGTTCCAGTCTTTCCTGCTACCTTAATTGGCAAATTACTCATTGCACGAAATGCTGTACCATGGCGAACATTACAGACATCATACATACCACTTCGTACAATTTTAACTATTTTTGGATCCATAGGAATCTTTTTAACTCTCTCCTCATATGGTTTATTGTCAATTAGAGTAGCAAAATGGGGTGTAATTAAGTAACCAGTCGCTAATAGTGCTGTATATCTTGCAAGCTGCATAACTGTTATATTTGTATACCCCTGACCAATTGCGGCAATAACAGTCTCGCCCTTATACCATGGTTGATGATATCGCTTTCGCTTCCACTTCTTGGATGGAATAATACCTTTGTACTCTTTTGGTAAATCGACACCAGTTTTGACACCCAATCCAAGCTCATTGAGATTTCTAGAGAGTCTATCGATACCAATTTTAAGAGATTTTTTATAATAGAAGACATCACAACTCTCACGAATCGACTTTCGTAAATCTACACTTCCATGTCCCCAATGTGCCCAACATCGAAACTTATGTGTACTCTTTCCAATACGTATATATCCCTTACAAAACTCACGCTCAAGTGCTAAATTTACATTCTCTTTAGCTGTTGCAATAGCAACTCCCATCTTTATAGTAGAGCCTGGTGGATAGAGTGCATGCACAAGTTTATTTGTAAATGGGTGCTCTAAGTTATTGCGAATCTTATTCCACTCCTTTACACTAATACCATCCACAAAAAGATTTGGATCGTAACTTGGAGTACTTACAGCTGCAAGTATCTCTCCAGTTGTCTTCATTACAATTACAACTGCAGAACGATTCTCATCCTCAAGTGTATCATAGATAAACTTCTGCATATCGACATCTACACTTAATTGTAAATTTCTATTTCCCACTGGAGCCTTATACTCTAACTCCTCTAACTCTTTATTGTAAGCATTTACTTTAACAACCCTATATCCAAGCTCTCCTTGGAGCACTTTATTGTAGTAACGCTCTAAACCACTCTTTCCAATTTTTCCAACTACTTTTACTACTTCATCTTTTGCTACATCTTTTTTATTGGCTTTTCCTATATACCCAACAATATGGGCAGTATATTTTCCATAAGGGTAGTAACGTTTTGTTGTAGGTTCAATCTTTATACTCTCATCTAAGCTTAGTGCTGGATAGACCCTTATCATATCTTTATAGGCAATAAAATCAATCACTTGAATATAGCGATGATTATAAGGAGAGTTCTTCTTCTTATAAACCTTGGTTAAAAGAGTAGTATTAAGGTCACTAAAAGATTTTTTAAGCTTTTGTAGAGTCCGATTAAACTCTAAAGAGTCTATCTTTAAATGTGGTTTCAACCCTAAAGAGAAACCTATTAAATTACTTGCTAAGAGTCTCCCATGTCTATCTAAAATCTCTCCACGAATTGGCTTTAATTTTGTCTTTTGTTCAACATTCTCTTTTGCTAATCGCTCATAATAAAAGTTAGACTTCACACTCACTTCATAGAGTCGATTAATCAATAGTGCCCACACTGCAATCATAATAATCAATATAACTTTATAGTTCATAGTAGCACCGCCGCAATAATATCATAAATTATCGATATTACTATCAATCCATCAAAGTTTATACTATGCTGCTGCATAACAATATCATATAGTGTTAAAATAAAAAAATAGATTAGATTGATCGATATAACAGTTAAAACATTGACGCACCCTCTACAGAGCTTTAATATATGGAGTTTATTATTTAAAAAAATATAAAAGAGTGTAGTTGAAATAAGAAGCAAAAAGAGTGGAAGCGAAAGATTAATCTCAAGATTTAACATATAAACTGTTGCAAAGAGAATATAAATTACTTTATCTCTCTCTATACCAATAATAAACATCAATCCAGCAAAACCAATAAAGAGTGGTAAGGTAACATATATAGAGATTAACATTGGATAGAGTAATATAATAGTTAACCAAAAAATTAGCTTTAATAATTTCGTAACACCACTTACCATTTTCATACTCGATATATTAAAGATATCTCGTTACAGATTGGAAAGTGTATACACTTTATACAATCAGCCCAAATTTTATGATCTGGAATCTCATCTTTAGCAATCTCTAAAAAACCTAATTTTTTAAAAAAATCTGCAATATAGGTTAAGACTAAAATCTCTTTTACACCTAAGGCTTTAGCCTCATCTTTACAAAACTCTACAAGTTGTTTCCCTACACCTAATCCTCTTGCTTTTTCATCAACTATCAAACTACGTATCTCAGCTAACGTTGGTGAGTGAATATGCAAAGCAACATACCCTATAAGCTTTTGCTCCTTAAATGCAAGAGTATAACTTCTTATATTAGTTGCAACCTCATCATCACTTCGATAGAGTATTATACCACTCTTTATAGCATCCTCTACCAATGCCTGCATTGCAGGAATATCATGAAGAGTTGCTTTTTGTAATTTAATCAAATTCAACTCCAAAAATAGAGTGTAGTATCTCTTGATGGACCCTCTCGTGCCCCCTACGCTTAAGATTAGATATTACTATTGCATCTGGATACTCTCTTTTTAG
>JALWMN010000111.1 GCA_027083895.1 Campylobacteraceae bacterium | reverse complement strand
ATACAAAATATATGAAAAGCTGCAAAACCAAGGTGCAAAAATTTGTTCTATGGGAATGAGCGGAGATTTTAAATTAGCAATAGAGTGTGGCTCTAATATGGTTCGAATTGGCTCGAGATTGTTTGAAGAGTAGGGAAAAGTTGTAAGTTGGAAGTTGTAAGTTGTAAGTTGGAAGTTGTAAGGTTGTTAGTTTATGCAAAATATTTTAGTTCATATCTGTTGCTCAGTTGATAGCCACTACTTTTTACAAAAGATGCAAAAAGACTACCCAGATGCACAATTAATTGGATTCTTCTATGACCCAAATATACACCCATATAGCGAATACTACCTAAGATTATTAGATGTAAAAAGAAGTTGTAAAAAACTTGGCATAAATCTAATAGAGGGAGAGTATGATTATGATGCATGGATAGATGCTGTAAGAGGACTAGAAGAGGAGCCAGAAAAGGGTGCTAGATGTTCAGTATGTTTTGATAGACGCTTTGAAGTAAGTGCTAAAAAAGCTAGAGAGCTTGGATGTAACTACTTTACATCTACCCTTTTAACTTCACCTAAAAAATCTATAAAACAGTTAAAGCAAAGTGGCGACTACTTAGCAGATAAATTTGGTATAAAATTTTTAGCACCTGATTACCGTCAAAAAAATGGTACTCAAGAGCAAAATATAATTGCAAAAGAGGCCAAACTCTATAGACAAAACTATTGTGGTTGCCTCTATGCCCTAAAGCAACAAAGAGAGCAACAATATAGATTACTATCTGAACTCTTCTTACCAATATCGAATCAAATTCAACCTGGTAGTATAGAGGAGAGGATTGCACTTTATAAAAAAAGAGAAGAGCTTGAAGAGCAAAATATAGAGTATGAAATTATTAAAAAGAGATTCTTAAATTGGCGGCTACTATATGGGATTGTTAAGGAAAAAAATGAGACAGTAATTAGTCACATACTCCCCTACTCTAAATTAAAAAATGGGTACTCAAGAGGCAAAATAGAAAGAACGATCAGTGATATTCACTACTTTAGTAGAGATGAGATAAAATTTATAACTCTAAAAACATATAACCAACTAGCAAAAACTAAATATAATTCTGTTTTAGAACTAGAATTTACTCCACCAACTTTTAATGATGAGTTAAAAGTAAGAGAAAAAATTGTAGATTCACCATACGACTTAAGTACAATTATTGTTGTCGATAAGATACCAACTAAAAAAATTGAACTAAAAATTGACTCAAATCTTTATGAGGATGTTAAAGAGGATCTCGTAATTATAAACTACCCATAATACCAAATATCTTAAGTAATTGGCGATTAAAAATTGACACAATAATCAACTTTTAACAAAGCTTTCGATACCATAACACAACAGCTTTTTATAAAGGTAGCACTATGCTTTATAATGTTATGCAAATACAAGATATTCTTCCACATAGATACCCTTTTCTCTTAGTCGATAGAATTACAGAATTAGAGCCATCAAAAATGATTACAGGGTATAAAAATGTCTCTATCTCTGAACCAGTCTTCCAAGGACACTTTCCAAACCATCCAATCTATCCAGGGGTAATGATAATTGAGGGAATGGCACAAGCAGGTGGTGTTTTAGCGTTTCAGAGTGCCTCGAAAGAGGAACAAGAGGCTGCTAAAGATAAAGTTGTCTATTTTATGACTATTGATAAGTGCAAATTTAGACATCCAGTTGTACCTGGAGACAAATTGGTCTATAAACTAACTGTTATAAAAAATCGAGGATCTATATGGCACCTAGATGGTAAAGCCTATGTTGATGATAAACTAGTTGCTGAAGCTGAACTTAAAGCAAAGATTGTCGATAAGTAAGGGAAATTATGTCAAATATACACCCTACTGCTATTATTGAAGATGGTGCTATAATTGGTAAAAATGTAACTATAGGTCCATATAGCTATATTACAAAAGATGTCACTATTGGAGACAATACTAGCATTGGAAGCCACACAATAATTGAGGGGCATACAACAATTGGTAGTGGTAACGAGATCTTCTCTCACGCTGTCATTGGATCTATTCCTCAAGATTTAAAGTATGCTGGTGAGAGAGTAGAATTAATAATTGGCAATAACAATAAAATTAGAGAGTTTACACTCATAAACCCTGGAACAAAGGGTGGAGGAAGTGTTACAAGAATTGGAAATAATAATCTCTTGATGGGGTATGTTCATATAGCCCACGATGTTATTATTCAAGATAACTGTATCTTGGCTAATGCTGCAACACTTGCTGGACATGTTGAGCTAGGTAGTGGTGTTGTAATTGGTGGGTTAACTCCTATTCACCAATTTGTTAAAATTGGAGATATGGCTATGATTGCAGGGGCAAGTGCAGTAAGCCAAGATGTTCCACCATACTGTTTAGTAGAGGGAAATAGAGCCAAATTACGTGGGCTCAATTTAACTGGCTTGCGACGCAAAATTGCTAGTGAGGATATAGATAAATTAAAATCTGCATACAAAGAGCTCTTTAGTGGTAAACGACCATTAAGAGAGGTAGCTAAAGAGTTAAGTAGTAGCCAAAATAGATATATAAGTAATTTAGCAAATTTTGTTTTAAACTCATCTCGTGGTATAGCATATGATCGAGAGAAGTCTCTCTAAGAGAAGTTGAGTATAATATACTGATAAAATATAAGGATAATAGCAATGAAATATTGTAGTTTTTGTGGAGCACATGAAAAAGATGATCTCCCTTTAGTTGCTGGACAAAATGCTTATATCTGTAGCAACTGTGTTGTATCTGCATACAAAATCCTCTTTGGTGATGAGAGTAACTCGTACGAAGAGATTGAACAGGAGTTAAAAGAGCTCACACCTAAAGAGCTTAACAACTTTTTAAATAGCTATGTAGTTGGCCAAGAGAATGCTAAAAAGACACTAAGTGTAGCAGTCTATAATCACTATAAAAGGATTCTTAAGAAGAGTACTAACGATGATGATACAGAGATCTCAAAGTCAAATATCCTCCTTATTGGACCAACTGGAAGTGGAAAAACACTTTTAGCCCAAACTATTGCAAGATTTTTAGATGTTCCAATCGCTATTGCTGATGCTACAAATCTAACTGAAGCAGGCTATGTGGGTGAAGATGTTGAAAATATTATTACAAAACTGCTCCAAGCAGCTGATGGAGATGTGCAAAAAGCAGAAAGAGGTATCGTCTTTATAGATGAGATAGATAAGATTGCCAGAATGGGTGAGAATCGCTCTATTACACGCGATGTATCTGGCGAAGGTGTACAGCAAGCACTTCTTAAAATTATAGAAGGCTCTATTATTAATGTTCCACCAAAGGGTGGAAGAAAGCACCCTAATCAAGATTTTATTCAGATTGACACTTCCAACATCCTCTTTATCTGTGGAGGTGCATTTGATGGGCTCGAAGAGATAATAGAACGAAGAATAGGTGGGAACACTCTTGGATTTGGACATAAAAAAAGAACAAAAGAGGATAATAAAAATATTCTCTCATTTGTTGAGCCAGATGACTTAGTCTCATTTGGTCTTATACCAGAGTTGATTGGACGACTCCATGTAATTACAACACTTGAGAAGATCTCTGTAGAGAATATGGTACGCATTTTAACCGAACCAAAAAACTCTTTAATCAAGCAGTATCAAGCTCTTTTTGCAATGGATGATGTAACGCTCACTTTTGAGGAGAGTGCACTTAAAGCCATTGCTCAAAAGGCTTTAGAGCGAAAAACTGGAGCAAGAGGTTTACGATCGATTTTAGAGAGTATTTTGCTCGAAATTATGTATGAATTGCCTGATTTAAAAGGGTATGAAGTTATAATTACGGAAGATGTTGTAAAAAATGGCACAGAGCCGCTACTATTAAAAAATAAGAAAACTGCATAAAAGGAAGATAGGTGGGATTTTTTAAAAATTTATTTGGCTTTTTATCACATGATATGGCTATAGATTTGGGTACAGCAAATACGATAGTACTTATTAAAGGGAAAGGTATTGTAATCAATGAACCATCAGTTGTAGCAGTAAAAATTAATAAACTTGGACAAGAGGAGATCTTAGCAGTTGGTCAAGAGGCAAAGGAGATGATTGGTAAAACTCCTGGCTCAATTAAAGCAATTCGACCAATGCGAGATGGTGTTATTGCAGACTTTAATACAACTGAGATGATGA
>JALWMN010000110.1 GCA_027083895.1 Campylobacteraceae bacterium | reverse complement strand
CGAGGCTCTTGTGCAGCATGGATTGCAGGTTGAAGCGTGTATGCGATACTTTGCAAAAGAGGCAGGTGAAGATGAAGAGAAGTGGGGGATTGTAGGGCTTTTGCATGATTTAGATTATGAGATGTTTCCTGAGCAACACTGCTATAAAGCAGCCGAGATAATGCGGGAGCGAGGCTATAGCGATGAAATTATTCGGGCAATGATGAGCCACGCTTATGGTATCTGCACTGATGTAGAGCCTCTTTCTTTAATGGAGAAGACACTCTATGCTGTCGATGAACTTAGCGGTTTAGTGAATGCTTGTGTGCTGGTGCGACCAAGCAAGAGTATTAGCGATTTGGGTGTTAAGTCTGTTAAAAAGAAGTTTAAGAGCAAAAGCTTTGCAGCAGGTGTTGATAGAGAGGTTGTCAAAAAGGGTGCTGCAATGCTTGGTATGGAGCTTGATGAGCTTATCGCAAAAGTTATAGAGGCAATGAAAGCAAATGCTAAAGAGATAGGTGTAGCTTAATATCTATAAATTTTTTTATAGATTGGCCCATTTGGGGTAAGTATTGATTGATAAAGATAGAGCAAAAAAGGAGTCTCTATCTCTATTTTGCTAAACTCTTCAAGGGCATTTAGAAGCCCCTCTTTCTCTTTTATCTTTTTAATTCTTGCAATGGTTATATGGGGATGAAATGGCTTTTGCTCTTTTACTAAGCCTCTTTTTTGTAGCTCTTTGTAGACTGCATCGATATTTGGGCTATAGGCTTTGCAAAAGAGAATGCGTTCACCAAAAAAATCGAAACCTTTAATTTTTATCTTCTCTTTTGGTACTGGAAGTGAAAACTGATAATCTTTAGGGGTGCCTTCACCTATAAAGAGATGGGTTATATGAAGGTTTGATTCTTGTGTAAAACTTCCAGAAATATAGGGCTCTATTGCACTCTTTAGCTCATGAAAAAAGGGGAGTTGTATAGGAGTTGCAATAAAGAGTCTCACAGCTTTCCTTTTATTATCTTTGAGTTATTTTTTATAAAGAGCCAAAAGGCTCTTTTGCTAAAGGAGGAGTATTGCTGCTTCATTGGGTTTAAAAGGAGTAGATATATTTTTAAACCATATTTTATGAACTATGCACCTTTTGGTGCAAGCAAATTATACACAATATTTGTTAAACGAATATTAATTATAAAATATTTTAGTTTTTTTTATCTAAAATATTTATTTTGTAATTTAAAATAGTAAAAAGCATTGGGAAAAGTAGTATAATATAGAATAAGGAGGCTTCATGACACCTCAAGAGAAAGAGTTAGCAGCTTTAAAGAGCGAAATCAAAAAAGAGATTTATGCCATCTTTAAAGCGAATATGAAGATATTTGATTGGGATATACCAGAGAATGATGATAGGGTATCAGCTAAGCTCATTTTAGAGGCGATGCAAGAGGCGTTAGATGCCTTGAAAGCAGAAGTAGCCGAAGGTAAATACAACAACTATTAATTTAATAAGGGAGAGATTATGAGCAATACACTAAAGCATATCGAAAAGATTAAAGAGAGAGTCCAACAGAGTAGTGAGTTAAGCCAAGAGGAGAAGAGTAATACTATAAAGCGTATCGAAGAGTGGTATGCTGAAGATAGAGCTTTCGGAACATTTTTAGCAGAACTTGCTAAGATATCACCAAAAGTTGAAGCGATATTGGTTGAGTTGGGGCTAGTTTAGCTCCTTTAAGAGGATTGTTTAGCTAAAAAGTGCATGAAGAGTTCTCTATCAAAATAAATTGTAATACTATAAAATGCAAACTTGGCTTAATACTTCTGGAGCTTAGTTTTGGTCCAATTGTAGAGACGATGCTTGTTTGGTGCGGATGTTTACTCTATACTCTATTACAATTTTAGATAAGTAAGTAGTGTAAATTAAAAGATACAAGCGAGCCAAAGCCATAAAGTGAAGCTCTCATTTTTACTATAATTAGTTCTTAGATCAAAAAAATATTATAAAAATCTTAAATTTTGTAACTAAAAGTATGCAAAATGCCAAAATTATACTATAATAGATTGTGATGGTTGGATAAGCGGTTCTTGTTTTCAAGATAATTGCATAAAAAGGAGGTAGGAATGTCTAATAAGAAGATGTCGTTAACTTCGAAAGTCTTAATCGGTATGGCTTTAGGTATTTTGGTAGGTTTGGCAATAAATATGCTGCATCTAAATCCGAAGGGATCATTTGTAGATGTCTATATTGTCAATGGACTCTTTCATATAATTGGAAAGATGTTTGTAGTGGCACTCAAGATGCTTGTTGTACCACTTGTACTCTTCTCTCTTATTACAGGGGTACTTGGAATAGGAGATATAAGAGAGCTTGGTAAAGTTGGTGCAAAAGCCTTTGTGCTCTACCTTTTAACAACAGCTATTGCTATTGCGTTAGCAATCACTATTGCTGCATCACTTGGTATTGGTGAGGGTGTACATATGACCTCTGCAGCAACATTTACTGGCAAAGAGGCTCCGCCACTAAGCTCTGTTTTAATCAATATAATTCCAAGCAATGTAGTTAATGCAATGGCAGAGGGGAATATGTTACAAATTATCTTCTTTGCTATTTTGCTTGGAATCTCAATCTTGATGGTTGGGAAAAAGGCAGAGCCTCTAGTAGAGCTTGTAGAGATTGCGAATGAAATTATGATGAAGATGGTAACAATCATTATGGCAGTTGCACCATATGCAGTATTTGCACTTTTGGCAAAAGCTTTTGCAAACTTAGGTTTGGGACTTTTAGCAAACCTTGCAGGATATGTGCTTGTACTCATTGGTGCATTGATGATCCATCTCTTCGTTACACTTATGGTGGTTCTTAAAGTCTTCTCTGGCAAGAGTCCAGCAATGTTCCTTAAGAAAGCTAGAGAGATGCAGATCTTTGCCTTCTCAACCTCTAGCTCAAATGCTACAATTCCGGTAACCTTGCGAGTAGTTACCAAAAAGTTAGGGGTTGATAACTCAGTAGCATCCTTTACAGTACCATTTGGAGCAACAATCAACATGGATGGTACCGCAATTATGCAAGGGGTTGCGACAGTATTTATTGCAAATGCCTATGGGGTTGATCTAGGCATATCAGGCTACTTAACAGTTATTTTAATGTCAGTTCTTGCCTCTATTGGTACTGCGGGTGTTCCTGGAGTTGGTTTGATTATGCTCTCAATGGTCTTTACTCAAGTTGGGTTACCAGTAGAGGGTATAGGGCTTATTTTAGGTGTAGATAGACTCTTAGATATGATTCGAACAGCTGTCAATGTCTCAGGCGATGCAGTTGTCTCTGTGGTTGTTGCTAAGAGTGAGAAGAAACTTGATGAGTCTATCTATGATGATCCAGAAGCAGGTGCGGTTGTTGAGGATGAGTTAGAGATCTCAGAAGAGGTTGAAAAAGAGTTCTCTCAAAAGATTGAAAAACTTTCTCACGAAGAGTAAAAAGGGCGTAAAGCGGTAACGCTTTACGCAAACTTACTATAAACTACCAATTTTCTTCGGTACTTCGGCTATAGAGTCTACTACTAAATCTGGATAGATTGGTTTATCTAAATCGGTATGTTTAAATTTACCTGTGCGAACTAAGATTGCTTTCATTCCTAGCTCTTGGGCTCCTGCAATATCACTCTCGATATCATCACCAATCATGACTACTTCGTGTGGCTCTAGCCCCATAGACTCAAGAGCGAGTTGAAAGAATGTAGCACTTGGTTTCCCAACAATAGTAGCCTCTTGGAGTGAAGCATACTCTAGGGCAGTTACAAAGGGACCAGCATCAAGCGAGAGCTCTCCATCGCTATCTTTAAAGTAACGATTCTTTGCTGCAGCAATAAGTTTTGCTCCACTTTGGAGAATGCGAAAGGCTCTATTGAGTCTTGCGTAGTTAAAGTTTTCTGCTGCATCACCCACAACAACAAAATTGGCTTCGCTACTACTATGGAGATCTCCAAAGTAATCGCTTGCATCTTGCGTTAAGAGTGTATAGGCTTTACCTCCCTCTTTTTCAATAAGACTTTTTGCGGCTGCTAGGGCAGTAAAAAGCTGTTTCTCATCTATAGTAAATCCCATCTTTGTAAGGCGACTAATAATGGTACAAGGTGCCCTTCTTGTAGTATTGGTCGCAAAGCGAATTTGATAACTTTTTTGCAACGATTCTATCGATTCTATGGCACCATCTATGGGTTTGTTTGTCTCGTAGAGTACTCCACCGATATCGCAAATTATACC
>JALWMN010000109.1 GCA_027083895.1 Campylobacteraceae bacterium | reverse complement strand
GATGACGATGTCATTGATGTTGAAATTATCGACAGCACTCATAGCGACAACACTCGTAGCTAGTGCTGATTTTAATTTAGAAAATTATGTTAAAAAGGATTTAATAAAAAATCCTGATATTAAAGTAAATGGTGTTGAGTTACTTGAGAAGCGAGATACAAATGTAAGTAACTGGGTTGCATATATGTTTGTAATGGATTTAAATGTAAAAGGAAAAGATGGAAAATATCCAGAGATGGTCTTTGTAAATGAGAAAGATGGTTTAACATCAATGAATCTCTATGATTATAAAAACCACAAACAAATTGGAAAAAATTTTAGACCAGATGTAACCAAAGATTACTATGATGATGCACACTTGATTGCTGGGAAAAAGGATGCTCCACACAAATTAGTAATTTTTTCTGATCCGAAATGTCCATTTTGTCAACAATATATTCCAAATATCTATAAAACTGTAAAAGAGCATCCTGATACATTTGCACTCTACTACTACCATATGCCTCTAGAGAGAATCCATCCAGTATCGTCTATTTTAGTTCGCGTAATGGAGGTTTTACAAAAACAAGGAAAATTTGATGAAGCGATGAAGATGTATGAGTTGAATGTTCCAATTAATGAGAAGGACCCTAAAAAGGTTTTAGAGGCACTAAAAAAGCAGTATAACATTGATATTAAACAAGAGCAAATTGATGCAGATGAGATTAAAAAAGCTATAAAAGAGGATATGGAGAAAGCAACAAGGGTAATGCTAAAAGGGACCCCTACAGTCTATTTAGATGGAAAGTATGATCCAGATGTAACAAGTTATAAAAAATTTATTAAAAAGTAGATAAGTGGAAAAAGTTGTAATTGCAACAAGAGAGAGCCAGTTGGCTCTTTGGCAAGCCTACCATATTGAAGCTAGAATTAAGAGTCTATTTCCGGAAATAGATGTTGTTATTAATAAGATGACAAGTAAGGGAGATCAGATTCTTGATAAGCCTTTAGCACTTATTGGAGGAAAAGGGCACTTTACAAAAGAGTTAGAAGATGCCATGCTTGAAGGTAGGGCAAATCTTGCTGTTCATTCGCTTAAAGATGTTCCAAGTTTCATTCCAAAAGGATTAAAACTTGCAGCAGTTACAAAGAGAGAGGATCAGAGTGATCTCTTTTTATCCCACAAATATGAGAGTTTTGAAGCCTTGCCAAAAGGCGCAGTGGTAGGAACGACAAGTTTGCGTCGTAGAATGCAGCTTTTAGCAAAACGTCCTGATCTAGTTGTAAAAGATTTGAGAGGAAATGTAAATACAAGATTACGAAAACTAAAAGAGGGGCAATATGATGCAATTATATTAGCCTATATTGGATTGTATCGCCTTGACTTAATACAAGATATTCCATATACGCAAAAGCTTGAATTTATGATACCCCCAATGGGTCAAGCAGCTTTAGGAATCGAGATCTTAGAGAATGATCCACTCTTAGAGAAAGTTGCATCTGCTCTTAATGACGAAGAGACTTTTTTTTGTACTCAATTAGAGAGAGATTTTATTGCCAAAATTGGAGCAGGTTGTTCAGCACCAGTTGCAGTAAATGCAGCGATTAAAGGTGATACCCTTACAATGCGAGCCTTAATAGGCTTAGTTAATGGTTCTAAAATTTTAGAAGAGAGTAAAAGTGTACCAGTTAATGAGGCTTGCAACTTAGGAGTTGAACTTGCAGATTCTATGATTGCACAAGGTGCTTTAGATCTCTTAAAAGAGGCCGAAGAGAGTGCATTTAAAGAGTACCGTCCAGATCGTATTTAGTTTACTGTTTGCAGCTCTTCTTGGTGGTTGTGGAAGAGAGGCAGAGGTAAACTTTTACGATAAAAATTTAAAGCAGCAGTCACTTGGGTGCTTAGCGTATATTCCAAAAAATAACTCCTATTTAGAGCAAAATTTAGAGAAGCTTTACCACTTTCAAAATGGATGCCAATATATTTTAAAACTCTCTTATAAATCTAATATTGTTTGTACAAGTCCTTATAATGCAGTTTTAAAAAATACTACTAACTTTCCTAACGCATATATAGAATTAGAGGTTAGAGATGGTATGAAGCTACTTTATAGTTACTATAAAGATCTTTCACATAAGCCGACTCTCGATGATTTAAAAGAGGCATTTGAACGCTTAAAAGATGATATTTTGTAATTTTGAGTATAATTACAAAAAAGTTTATTGGAGTTAAGATGGGTAGAGCATTTGAGTATAGAAAAGCTGCAAAGATGAAGCGATGGGGAACAATGTCAAAACTCTTCCCTAAGTTAGGGAAAATGATTACAATCGCTGCAAAAGAGGGTGGGTCACCAGATCCAGAGATGAATGCAAAGTTAAGAACTGCAATTGCCAATGCAAAAGCTCAAAATATGCCAAAAGATAATATTGAAGCTGCAATCAAGAGAGCATTTAATAAAGATGCTGCTGATATTAAAGAGGTTATCTATGAAGCAAAAGCTCCACATGGTGTCCAGATGATAATTGCTTGTGCTACCGATAATAATACAAGAACTGTTGCAAATGTACGTGCAATTCTTAAAAAGGGTGGGGCAGAGATGCTCACATCTGGGTCGCTTAATTATATTTTTAGTAAAAAAGCAGTTTTTGAATTTTATAAGAGTGACTCGATTGATATGGATGAATTAGAGCTAGAGTTAATCGATTATGGTTTAGAAGAGATTGAAGAGGATGTTGAGCCACAAGAGCATGGTGAAGATAAAGAGATTATCCGTATTTATGGAGAGTTTACAAGTTTTGGAGAGCTCTCAAAAGCTTTAGAAGATCGCAATATTACACTCAATAAAGCCAATATTGAATATATTGCAAACACTCCTATTGAGATAACTAACGAAGAGCATCTTGTAGAGATAGAGTCTTTAATTGAAAAGCTAGAAGAGGATGATGATGTCCAAAAAGTCTATACGAATATAGCCTAATGCACTTTACACTTCCAAAAAGCATAATGGAGCAACTCGAGCTCTATAGTGATATTCTTAAAAAAGAGCCTAGTCAAATTATTCAAGAAGCATTAGAGAAATACTTTACAGAAGTAGAGCAAGCAATGCTAGAACAAGGTATAGAGAGTGAAAATAGGTTAACAACTTTCACATATGATGAGTTTTGGGATGGGGTAGATATATAATACTAAATTTTATAATTTGAGATTAATAGCCTTTAGAAAATCATTGTGTCTTGTGTATTTACAAACATCACTCAACCTAGTGTTTAAGCTCGCAACCGAAGGGAACCAACACTTGCATAGATTTTAGCAAATAGCCTAAACTTTAAGCTTTACTAAATCCTTACTAATTCCTATGCAAAATTTGGGTTTAAACTATCTTACTCTTTAGCTTCCCGCGGATGCGGGAATACTATAACTTCTAAAGCGTATTTTACTCTTTTCTGCTTTTTTGCCAGAGATAAATGACTATCCAAATAGCGATACCAATTCCATAACAGACATATTTATTTCCTAAAGCAGGTATATAATCTAAGACTATATTTGGGATAAAAAAGAGTGGTGTTGCTATGAGGAAGAGGAGTCTCTCTAAAATGTTATTGTGTTTAATAAAGTAGCCTTGGATTGCACTTGAGAAACTAAACATTCCAAGGAGAGCTACAACAAATATTAATATTATATCAATAGCATTTGTTATAAATGTAATGTTACTAGAATCATCAGGATTGACATTTGTAATAAGTAGCAACTCTGTATTAAAGAAGAACATAAATGGTAAAATTGCTGTACGAATGTCATATGCAAAGCCTTGTAGACCAGTTTTTACTGGATCCGATTTGGCAATTCCTGCAGCAGCATAAGCTGCAATTCCAACTGGTGGAGTATCGTCTGCTAAAATCCCAAAATAGAAAACAAATAAATGTGCAGCAATGGCTGGAATTAAAAAGCCATTTTCTCCTGCAAGTTGTAGCATTATTGGAGCTGTTAGTGATGCCACAACAATATAGTTTGCAGTAGTTGGAAGCCCCATTCCTAAAATTAAAGAGATTAAAGCAGTAAGGAGTAGAACAATCATAATATTACCATTAGAGAGTGTATCGATAACATCTAAAAGTACTTGTCCGATACCTGTTAATGTAATGCTTCCAACAACTATACCTGCAATTGCAGTTGCAAGTGCAATTGGAACCATATTTTTTGCCCCATTGACCATACCATGGAAGATATCTATAAATCCTTCAATAAAATCGCTACCCTTAATG
>JALWMN010000108.1 GCA_027083895.1 Campylobacteraceae bacterium | reverse complement strand
CCGTTACAGTATCCATTGCTGCAGAAACCAATGGAATATTCAAGGGAACTCGTTTTGTAAGCTGTGTCTTAAGAGATACCTCTTTTGGAAGCACTGTAGAGTGTTGTGGGACAAGAAGAACATCTTCGAAAGTGAGTGCACGCATCTTGATTTTCATAATGAACTATCCTTTATTTATAGTTTAAAGTTTTTTCAAGGCTCAATGCAGCATCAAAGAGCGGTTGCTCATTAAAGGCTTTTGCAATCAGTTGCAAACCAACCGGCAAGCCATTACTATTTTTCATAATTGGCAAACTAATTGCTGGTAAACCAACTAAGTTTATTGCGATTGTGTACATATCGCTCTTATACATCTCGAGTGGATCTATGCTACTTCCAATTTTAGGTGCAACAGATGGAGCAATTGGCGAAAGTATCATATCGGCTTGCTCAAAGATTTTATTAAATTCATCACGGATCAAGTGGCGAACCTTCTGGGCTTTTAAGTAGTAAGCATCGTAGTATCCTGAGGAGAGAACAAAGTTTCCAAGCAAAATTCTACGCTTCACCTCTTCGCCAAAACCTTCGCTTCGAGTCTTAATAAAGAGATCTTGAATATTCTTAACACCTTCTGCTCGTCTACCATAGCGAATTCCATCGTAGCGGGCTAAATTTGTTGCAGCCTCAGCAGTTGCAATAATGTAGTATGTTGCAATATCATATTTTGTATTACTCATTGTTGTATGGATAATTGTGTGTCCATTTTCCTCTAGTGCCTCAATTGCTTTTTTATAGGCCGCTTGCACATCGCCATCTGCCTCTTCTATATAGTTATCAACAACTGCAATAGTATACTTTTTTTCAGGATTTAAGTTTTGGGCTATTGAGATATGCTCTAGATTGGCACTCGTTGAGTCGTTGCTATCATGCCCTGCAATGATATCGTAGAGTACTGCAGCATCCTCTACATCTTGCGTTATTGGACCAATTTGATCTAGACTTGACGCATAAGCTGCCAAACCATAACGACTCACCTTGCCATAGGTTGGTTTAAAGCCTACAACACCACAATAGGCTGCTGGTTGGCGAATAGAACCACCTGTATCACTCCCTAAAGCAGCTATGGCACTCCCTTCAGCAACAGCTGCAGCACTGCCACCACTACTTCCTCCTGGAACATGGCTTGGATCATGAGGATTCTTAGTAATCCCATAGTAACTACTCTCTGTTGTTGAGCCCATAGCAAACTCATCCATATTGGCTCTACCTGTTGGAGCAAGTGAGGCAGCTTTTAACTTTTGGATTACTGTAGCATCATAAGGAGCAATATATCCTTGCAAAATTTTAGAGGCACAAGTGACACTCCAGTTCTTTACTTGAATATTATCTTTAATTAGAATAGGTACCCCTTCGCCACTTGTTTCAAATCCAATATATGCATTTATATCACTATTCTTTGCTTTTTCTAAAATATCTTTTTGCAGAGCTTTTTGCTCATCAGAACTTAAATTTAAAGCTTCTCGTAGCTTCATCGACTCTCCTAATCCCTTTTCTTATAATATCTAACTATTGCTAAACCAATAGCAATAATTATAAAGATTACAACAATTGCACCAAAAATAATCTCACTTGTTACTGGTTTTGTCAAATCCACTTATGCTACAACCTCGCTACATCGTGCACAAAGCTTCTCTTCTGCTTCGCTTGTAAATCTCCAGCATCTTGGGCACTTAGCCCCTTTTGCTTTTACTATGCTAAAGCTTTTTCCATCAACCTCAAACGACGCTAAAGGCTCCATATTAGAAGAGTCCTCAAAGGCACTTACACCAAACCAATCCTCTAAGTTCTTCGCCTCATTTATACCAAAGATTGAGCTATCTCCCACTATTGCTAATTCGAGAGTGGTACGTATAATCTTCTCTTTTTTGAGTCTATCGATTATCTCAAAGAAGCTCTCTCTCGCACTGACTAAAAGGTCGCTATTTAAGCTACTCTCTATCTTTGGTAGTGGTTGATACTCTAGATCAAAAATATCATTTAACTCTTTTTTAAAAATTTGCGGAGCATGCTCTATTGCCTCATCTGCTGTGTAGGTTAATACTGGTGCAACAAGAGCTAGCATCGATTTTGCAATTAAATACATTACACTTTGAGCCCCTCTTCTTGTGAGTGAATCTTTCGCATCACAATAGAGCCTATCTTTACAAAGATCCATATAGATACCACTAAGTTCATTTGTCAAGAAGTTGTTTAATAAGCTCAACCCTCTTGCAAACTCATACTTAGCAAATTCACTATTGACCTCATCAAATACCGCTTTTGCTTTTGCTAAGATCCAACGATCCAACTCGCCAAACTTCTCTAACTCTAAAACTTCATCTAATCCATCTAAGTTTGCAAGCAAGAAGCGTAGAGTATTTCGAATCTTTCTATACTGCTCTGCAACTTGCTGTAGAATATTAATGCTTATTTTTAGATCGCTTTGGTAATCACTTAAAGCAACCCAAAGTCTTAATATTTCTGAACCAAACTCTTTAGTAACTTGCTGTGGCACAACTACATTCCCTTTTGATTTACTCATCTTCTCGCCCTTCTCATCGACTGTAAAGCCGTGAGTCAAAAGCCCTTTATATGGTGCTTTATCATTAATTGCACAACTTACAAGCAATGAGCTTTGGAACCAGCCTCTATGCTGATCAGTTCCTTCTAAATAGAGATCTGCAGGATACTCTCCTGCATCATAATTGCGAGATGTAAGCGTTGCATACCAAGTTGAACCACTATCGAACCAAACATCAAGTACATCGGTAATCTTCTCTAACTCTTCAGGCTTATAACCACTTCCTGGGTAGAGGAGCTGCTCTATTGGAAGATCGTACCAAGCATCACACCCTTGCTGCTCAAAGATCATTGCAACAAAGTTAAGCACCTTCTCATCTAAAATGACCTCTTTAGTCGCTTTGACTCGAAAGAATGCTATAGGTACACCCCAGCTTCTTTGACGACTAATACACCAATCTGGACGCCCCTCAAGCATTGGCTTAAAGCGGTTTTTACTCCACTGTGGATAGAACTTAACATCCTCAATTGAATCTAACGCACTTTGGCGAAGTGTTTTACCACGTGGCATCTCTTTATCAACAGCAATAAACCACTGCTTTGTTGCTCTATAAATTACTGGTTTCTTTGTTCTCCAGCAGTATGGATAGGAGTGGGTAAACTTATCGATACTCAAAATACTCTCGCCTAAAAGCTCTATAATCTTTTCATTTGCTTTAAAGACATGCATACCCACAAACTCTTGTGCATTTGGGAGCAACCCTAAGCCTACAACGCTCTCATCATAACAGCCATTATCATCTACTGGCATAATAACTGGCAAGTCATACTTTAATGAAGCAAAGTAGTCAACCTCACCATGTCCCGGAGCTGAGTGTACTGCACCAGTTCCTCCATCTAACTCGACAAAATCACCTAAGATTATATAAGACTCTCTACTATTTAATGGATTTATGGCTCTTTTGTGCTCTAAATCTTTTGCAGCAATCTCTTTAACAATTTCACCATCTTTTAATATACCCTCTTGCACTAAAGACTCTACTCTACTCTTTGCAACAATATATCCATCTTTTGTTAAAACATAGCTCTCATCTGGGTGCAGTGCAATGCCAACATTGGCTGGTAGAGTCCAAGGTGTTGTTGTCCAGATAACTATTGCAGCTTTCCCATCGATTGCTAACTCACTCTTTGCCTCATCGCTCAATTCAAATGCAACATATAACGAGTAATCCTCTTTATCTTTATACTCAATCTCAGCATCTGCTAAGGCAGTCTGAGCTGCCCACGACCAGTATATTGGCTTACTTCGCTCGACCAAAAGCTCCTCTTTAGCAACATCACAAAGTGCTCTATAGGTATTGGCTTCAAATTTAAAATCCATTGTAAGGTATGGATTCTCCCAATCCCCAATAATTCCAAGTTCTTTAAAGCTCTCTTTTTGGTGCTCAACAAATTTTGCTGCATGCTGTCTACAAAGCTCTCTAAACTCTTTTACACTGAGCTTATCTCTCTTCTCTTTCCCTATTTTCTCTTCAACTTTTTGCTCAATTGGTAAACCGTGGCAATCCCAACCTGGAGTGTAGCGAACTGCCTTACCCTGAAAATAGTGGTACTTTACAATGATATCTTTAAGTATCTTATTAAGAGCATGCCCAATATGGATATCACCATTTGCATAGGGTGGTCCATCGTGCAGTGTAAACATTTCACGATCTTTACGATTTGCTTTCATCTTCTCATAGACACCACCCTCAAACCACTTCTTATAGCGAAGTGGCTCATTTTTAGGGAGATTCCCACGCATTGGAAATGTCGTTTTTGGTAGAAGTATCGTCTCTTTATAATCCATTTTGGCCATCCTTCTTAACAAACATAAGTTCAATATACACCTAACAGCTTGCACTTACAATGAAATTGTCAATAGTCTTAAACCCCCATAAGACTCCTATGGGCATTACTTATTATATTGAACCTATGTTTTTCAATATTTTTTAAAAAATTGCAAGATTATAACCAAAACTCTATTACAAATTCGTTATAATATTCCTTATTTCAAAAACTACAAGGTACTTTGGAGAGAAAATGTCAAAATTAGAAAAACCTGATCATATAGTATTTATTGGATCTAATCTCTATACTGACTATGTGCAATTTGATTACCTCAAAAGGGTCTTCCCATATATTAAAGATGCAACACATATTGATCGCTACCAAACACTCTCGCCCGAGATATTCATTACTATTATAGATGATATAAAAAAGATTGGTCGTAACAGTACAATTTTTGTTATCGACTACTTCTATGATAATTTTGTGAAACTTCTCAAAGAGGCTGGATTTACACTCCAAGAGAAGAATGGGAGCACACTCTTTAATGTTGAAACTATTCAGGTAATTGCTAAAAAGATTAGTCTCTTTAAACAGTTACCAGAGAGTGCTATTATGGTTAATAGTAATTTAGCCTATTTTAAAGTTTTTGGAGATAGCGAAAGTTTAGAGACAATGCGTACTCAACTTGGTACACATGCAAGTTTAACTAAAATTCTTCCTAGCTGCTACAATGTAATTATTAAAAATTCTGAAGGAGAGAAGATACTTACAGAGCTTGCAGATAGTCTCAATTTAAAAATATTAGCAGTTCGTTCCCTCAAAAGGGCATTGGTAGACTATTTTGCTGCTAAAAAGAAGACGATTACTATTGCTGAAAGTTGCACAGGAGGGCTTTTGGCAGCAAAGATAACCTCAGTTAGTGGAGCATCTAAGATTCTTAATGGCTCAATGGTTACTTATAGTAATGATATTAAAGAGAAGTGGCTTGGGGTTCGTAAAGAGACTTTAGAAAAATATGGTGCAGTCAGTAAAGAGTGTGTTGATGAGATGTTAGATGGTATACAAAAGGCTGCAAAAGCCTCTATAGCTGTAGCAATTAGCGGTATTGCTGGCCCTACTGGTGGAAGCGAAGAGAAACCAGTTGGAACAGTCTATATTGGTGTTCTCAATGGTGAGTCAAAAGTTATAGAGAAGTATCACTTTGAAGGGGATAGAACATTTATCCAGGAGTTGGCAGCACGAACTGCTCTTGAGATGATTATTGACTCCGAAGAGGGTTTTTTTGAATTTTTTTAAACTTTTTCTCCAAAAAGACTTGACATAGCCAAATTTTTAGGCTATAATCTCGCCACTTAAATGCCAATAGGCATAACAAAATGAGCGACCCGTTAGCTCAGTCGGTAGAGCAACTCCCTTTTAAGGAGTGGGCCCTTGGTTCGAATCCAAGACGGGTCACCACTTAAAGATGACTGATATGGACTAGATGACCCTTTCATCTAGTGGCCAAGGATGCTGTGTTTTCCGCACAGACACAGAGGTTCAAATCCTCTAAGGGTCGCCATAAATGTCTTAGCTTTAGGTCGCTTAGCTCAGTTGGTAGAGCGCTACCCTTACAAGGTAGATGCCAGTGGTTCGAGTCCACTAGCGACCACCACAAGAAAAAGCGGCGGTAGTTCAGCTGGTTAGAATGCCTGCCTGTCACGCAGGAGGTCGCGGGTTCGAGTCCCGTCCGCCGCGCCACCACTTTTTCTAATTGATTATTTTTAATCCTCCTCCTTTAGTATAATAGAAAAAGCAAAATATAGGGGCTATATAGCCCCATTTTTATTTGACCCGTTAGCTCAGTCGGTAGAGCAACTCCCTTTTAAGGAGTGGGCCCTTGGTTCGAATCCAAGACGGGTCACCACTTAAATATAACTAATATGGATTAGTTGACCCATTCATCGCATGACCAAGGATGCTATGTTTTCTGTTTAAATAAATATAGAGGTTTAACTCCTCAAAAATCTCTACAACTCTTATCTAAGGGTCACTTAGATCAGTTGGTGGGTACTACCCTTACAAGGTAGATGCCAGCGATTCGAGTACACTAGCGAATACTACTTTTTAGAAGCTAAGAGAATTAATAGCAAAAGTTGATTATAATAGGTCTCCCAATAATATCAACACAAAGAGATGTCATTGAAAGAAGGAATAGAGAGAGAAATCCTCTTAGAAGTTAAAAATCTTTATTTTACGTATGATAAAGAACCAGTTTTAAAAGATATAAATTTCCAACTCTACCAAGGAGACTTTTTTACAATTACAGGTCCAAATGGTGGTGGTAAATCGACACTTATAAAATTAATACTTGGTCTTTTACCACTCCAAAGAGGAGAGATAAAAAAAAGTAATCTAATAAAAGAGCCCATAGAGATTGGTTACGTACCACAAAATACAAACATTAATTTAGAGTTCCCAATCTCTGTAATTGATGTAGTCATGATGGGTAATGGTAAAAAACACAACTCCATCAAAAGTTTTTTTAAAATTGGGTACTCCCAAATGGAGATAGAGTGTGCAAAGCAAAGTCTAGCTCGTGTAGGTATGCAAGAGTACCTTTATAGCAAAATATCTCATCTCTCAGGTGGACAGCGGCAACGAGTTATGATTGCACGGGCTATCTGCTCACACCCACATCTTTTAATTCTTGATGAACCAACTTCAAGCATTGATATACAGGGACAAAAAGAGATCTATAAACTCTTAAAAGAGCTCAATAGAGAGATAACTATTTTAGTCGTTACCCATGACTTAACAGTTATCTCGCACTATTCAAATAGGGTGCTCTATGTTAATCAAAGTGGATTTTTACATAACTTGCACAATAATCGCTATAAAGTAGATGCAAATAGCCACTTCTGCGAAGTTGAACTTATGGAGAAGTTAGGAGCACAAAATGGCTGAGATTCTCCACTACACATTTATACAAAATGCACTTCTTGCGGCTATTATGGTAAGTATTATCTCAGGAATCATCGGTTCACTCGTCCTTGTTAATCGCATGACATTTCTTACTGGTGGTATTGCCCATAGCTCCTATGGAGGGATCGGTATAGCTATCTATTTTGGATTACCAATTTTTCTTGGAGCTACACTTTTTGCAATTGCAAGTGCTATATTAATAGCCTATATAAGCTTTAAAGAGCGACATAGACTCGATATATTTATTGGTCTTGTTTGGGCAGTTGGTATGGCAATTGGTGTCATATTTGTCGATTTAACTCCAGGATACAATGTAGATTTGATAAGTTACCTCTTTGGTTCCATTTTAGCAGTAAGTAAAGAAGATCTACTCTTTATGGGGGTACTTCTTCTTGCTACTCTTCTTTTTATCCATCGCTACTACAAAGAGATATTAGCAGTCTCTTACGATAGCGAGTATGCATCACTTCGTGGCATTAATGCAAAACTCTTCTTTTCACTTATACTTATCTTCTCTGCACTTGCAGTTGTCGTAGCTATTAAAGTAGTTGGATTAATATTAGTTATTGCTCTTATGTCCATACCAACTTATATTGCAGAACAGTTAAGCAGTTCTCTTTATAAGATGATGCTTTTAGCAGCACTCCTTTCGACTCTTTTTACTCTTGTTGGATTACTCCTTAGTTACAACTTCGACTTAAGCTCAGGTGCCTCTATTATCTTAACAGCAGCTACTGCTCTTCTTCTTTTTATAATAGTGCGAAAAATTCTTCACTAATCCACTTTTTCTTCACGTCTTGTACACTTTTCTTTCACAAGATATGTGTACCATACAGTATAAAACCACAAAAGGAGCAAAAAATGAGACGAATCATTCTGCTACTTGCACTACTTAGCTACTTTGCATTTGGATACAATTTTAATGGTACATGGATCAATAAAACTGGTGCAAACTATAATGATCCTGTAAAACTTATCATTAAAAATGGAACTATCTCTCCACTAATTAAGAGAAATGAAAAGCTTATACGCCTCAAAAGAAAACAGGCAACGAGAGCTGGAAATGGCTATTTTGAAGTTTGGGGATTTAAAAATAAAAGTATCGCTCTTTTTATCTCTCCAATCAATAGAAACAAAATTCGCGTTATAGCTAAAAAGATAAACCCTACAAAAAAGAGAATTATCACAAAGAGTTTTCTATTTGCCAAAAAAGGGAGCAATAGAGTAAACCTGAATCAATTCATTGGAGATTATAGCAGCCAAAATAGTAACCTCTTTACTGCCATCTCTCGACTCCATATCTACAAAAGTGGAGGCAAACTCTATGTCAAAGCGTGGCGAAATACTGCAAGAGGAGAGAGACCACTTGGGATAACACAAGCTTGGCTAGAGGGGAATAGATTAAGAATGGATTGGGAAAAACGAGCAATTTTAGTAAGAGCCTCAATTGTAGGATTAAGAAAAAATAGCTTAGGAAGATTTAATAAAATTAAACTCTCGCTAGAAGCTAGAAATCTACGCACAAATCTCTTTAATAGACAAACAATCATTTTAACTCGTCAAAATTGCCAAGCTGATATCGATCCTATAGAGCAGGTTCAAGAGATATTTAATACAATTACTGGCTATTAAGAGAGTAAGTAAAACTTACTCTACACCATCTAAGCGTAATCGCACACTCAAAGCGTGTGCAGTTAAGCCCTCTACATCTGCAATTAAAGCACACTCTTTACCAATCTCCTCTATCCCTCTTTTGCTCATTGAGATAATAGAACTCTTTTTCAAGAAGTGCTCAACACTCAGTGGAGAATAAAATTTAGCAGTTCCACCCGTAGGAAGCGTATGGTTTGGTCCTGCGATATAGTCGCCAATTGGCTCTGGAGTATATTCGCCTAAGAAGATTGCTCCAGCATGTTTAATCTTCTCTAAGAGTGCAAATGGATCCTCTGTTACAATCTCAAGATGCTCTGGTGCAATTTGATTCATTAATTCAATCGCTTCATCCATCGTTTCTGTTACAATAATTGCCCCTCGATCCTCTATCGATTTTCGTGCAATTGCTTCTCTACTTAACTCTTTTAAATAGTGCTCTACTTGCACACTTACACTCTTGGCTAACTCTTGGCTGTCAGTGATTAGAATTGAGCTTGCCATCTCATCGTGCTCTGCTTGACTTAAAAGATCCATTGCTATATACTCTACATTAGCACTCTTATCGGCAATTATACCGATTTCACTTGGTCCTGCTATCATATCAATGTTCACTTCCCCATATACTAACTTCTTTGCTGTTGCAACAAAGATATTTCCCGGCCCTGTAATTACATCAACTTTTGGAATAGTCTTTGTTCCATAAGCCATAGCACCTATTGCACTTGCCCCACCAACCTTAAAGACCTTCTTTAGATTACAGATATGGCACGCAGCAAGCAAGAGTTCATTGAGCTCATTATCAGGTGCTGGGGTACAGACTACAATCTCTTCTACACCAGCAACAATTGCTGGAATTGCATTCATTAAAAGCGAACTAGGATATGCCGCTTTTCCACCAGGAATATAGAGCCCTGCTCTATCTACAGGCGTTACCTTTTGCCCTAAAATATTGCCACTCTCCTCTTTATATGTCCATGTTTTTGGCATCAACTTTTCATGGTACGCTTTGATTCTCTCATAAGCAAGATGGAGTGCTTTTTTTAGATCCTTATCGATGTTGTTGTATGCTCTTTGCATATCTGCTGGATCAACTTGCAACTCACTATCCTCTTTAGGTTCCCATCTATCAAAACGGGCTATTTGTCTTTTTAAGGCACTATTTCCCTCTTTTTGGATCTCTTTTAAAAGAGTAGAGACTATTTGGCTCACACTCTCAATATCCATCTTACCACGCTCTAAAAGCTCTCTAAACTCAGATGCAAAATCACTGCTACTGCTTTGAATTATCTTCATATATTCTCTCCATATTTTCTTTTATATCTTGCTAGCATCGAGATATTTCCTAACTCTCCCCCTTGATGTATATAGAGCAGATTGGTAAAAATCTCTCGATTCTCTAAAATTGCTAACCAGCCTTTTGGATCGTAGAGGAGTTCAAACTCTACACCTGTTGCTTTGTGTAATTCTAACCAAATTTGATAAAACTCTCTATAGAGCCTTCCAAAGTGATACCTCTTTTTTGTCTCTACTATTATTGGATAGTAGCTTTCATTACTCTCTAGCTCTTGCCACTGCTCTCTTAAATACTCACTACTCCCAACACAAGCTGTAGTGTAGACTTTAAAATGCGTAGCTCCCAACTTTTGCAGTGCTTTTGAGAGGAAAAGTGCAGTTGTTCCCGTACCTGAAGGTAGAAAAACTTGATACTCCCCCATAGCAACTTGCTCAATTAACTCTTGTGCTAACTTCTCTACACCAAAATAGGCCTCTTGTGTTGCAATCCCCTCTTTGATTAATAGCTCATTCTTATTAATTATGAGGTTACTATACCCCTCTTTTAACTCCATCCCCTCTTTTAGAGCTAAAAGAAGGTTTCCGTGTGGATTCTCACGTAAAAATGAAGGAATATGGTTTGCATAGTAGCGAAAATTTAGCCTCTTTAGTGCAGCAAATCTTGCTAAAGAGAGCATTGCATTTGACTGTATAGAGCCATAACTCACTATTGTATTAATGTGCGATGGAAAATTATGCCAATAGTAATCGATTTTTCGAGCTTTATTACCACTAAAGAGTTGACTTATAAGATCATCACGCTTTAATAGAAAGGAGATATTTTCAAAAGTGTATTCTTCAAGGGGTGTTGGTCTATTGAAGTTTAAAAACATTTTTTTTCTTTGTTTTATTGGTATATTAGTTATTAGTGTATTAGTAACCAACTCTACCCCATAAGCAGTTTACTCTTATTGTAATCTTCAAAACAATATACCAATAACTAATTTACCAATAATAAATTTACAGACTTTGAGTCTGTAAATTAATATCTATCGATACAATTTAGCTCTTCAAAAGCCTTTACTACTCTATCTCTCATAGACTCTTCGCCTGCTCTAAGCCACTTTCTAGGATCATAGTAGCTCTTGTTTGGTTTATCTTCTCCTTCTGGGTTTCCAATCTGCCCCTGAAGATAGTCATTATAGTATGCTGCATACTCTTTAACACCACTCCAAAAAGCCCACTGTGTATCTGTATCGATATTCATCTTAACAACACCATAACTAATCGCCTCTTTAATCTCTTCAGGACTTGAACCACTTCCACCATGGAAAACAAAACTTACAGGCTTTTCTAGATCTAAATTTAACTTCTCTCGAATATACTTTTGAGAGTTATCTAGAATTTTTGGCTCTAACTTTACATTACCAGGCTTATAGACACCATGAACATTTCCAAAAGATGCAGCAATAGTAAATCGTGGAGAGATTTTGCTTAATCTCTCGTAAGCCTCAAAAACCTCTTCTGGCTGGGTATAAAGAGCAGCATTATCTACATTTGTATTATCTACACCATCCTCTTCGCCACCAGTAATTCCTAGTTCAATCTCGAGAGTCATTCCAAGCTTATCCATACGACGAAGATACTCTTCGCACGTTGCTAAGTTCTCCTCTAAAGGCTCTTCTGAGAGATCAATCATATGAGAACTAAAAAGTGGCGTTCCAGTCACTTTATAGTACTCTTCACTTGCTTCAAGCAGACCATCGATCCATGGCAAAAGTTTTCTTGCAGCATGATCTGTATGTAAAATAACAGGTATACCATAAGCCTTGGCTAAAGTATGCACATGCTTTGCACCACTAATCGCCCCTAAAACTGCGGCATTTGGATCCTTTAGGCCCTTTCCTGCATAGAAAGAGGCACCACCATTACTAAATTGAATAATAACTGGAGAGTGTACCTTTGCAGCTGCTTCTAATACTGCATTAATAGAGTCTGTGCCAACAACATTTACAGCAGGAAGGGCAAAGCTATTTGCTTTTGCTATCTCAAAAATCTTTTGAAGATTATCCCCTGTAACTATACCAGGTTCAACATAGTCAGAAATTTTTTCGCTCACATCTTTTCCTTACTCAAAAATTATTTGACTACAATTTTTGCTCGTTTCATCAATCTATTAACAACTTTTCTCTGCTTAAGCTGCATCTTCACTAAGTTTTTTACCTTACTAAATGGTACCAGCTTCCCATTCTTTTTAAAGAGCTCCTTGTTCTCATTATAGGCTTTCTTTGCTTCCGCTGTCGAAACCTTTATATTACGAGTCTTCTTTGCCATCCATGCATTGGCAATTACAAAATCTCTCTCTTTTTTACTAAGCTCTCTATATGCAGTCTTAATAACTAACTTATCAACAGCTAATCGTTTTACTATCTCAGCCTTATCTTTTGGGCTTAATTGCGAATATTTCACCTTCCCTTTTGTTAAAACTTTTAAGAGTTGGTTTGCCTCTTTTTCAGTAATTTTATACCCATTTACTGTACCAATAACTTTTGCACTCACAGAAGTTGCTGCCACTGCTGCAACTAAGACTGCTGTCATTACAATTTTTTTCATTTATGCTCCTTAAAAATATTTACAAATATTATATTCTAAATTTGTGAACAAATTGTAAAAAATGCTATTTTGTTGTATTATTATCACTCTTTTCAAAAACATTACTCACTTTAAGTGTCTCTCTCTCTTTTTTTAGTGTCTCATCAATAGCCTTTTTAAACGCCTCTTGTCTCATCTTTGCCATGATAGATTTCTTCACTTGCTCAAATGGTGCTACACCTGCTGGTTTTTTATCTTCTAAGTAGATAATGTGGTATCCAAATTGAGTCTTAACAGGTTTT
This sequence comes from Campylobacteraceae bacterium, assembly GCA_027083895.1. GTDB lineage: Bacteria > Campylobacterota > Campylobacteria > Campylobacterales > Sulfurovaceae > JAADEQ01. The sequence continues at coordinate 3,431 of JALWMN010000108.1, read as the reverse complement.
GTTGTAATCTCACCCTTCTTGAGTGCAAAAGCAGCATCTTGAAAAGGTTTTACCATCTGCCCTTTTCCAAAGAAACCTAAATCGCCACCCTTAGAACCACTTGGACCAATAGATTTACTTTTAGCCAACTCAATAAACTTCTCTTTAAGCTTATCGCCTTTTAAACTTTTAAGCTCATTAATTATCTCATTTGCCTCTTTCTCGCTCTTTACTAAAATATGTCTTGCATGCACCTGCTCAGGTACTTTAAACATATCTTTATTCTCTTGATAGTACTTATTTGCTTCAGAGTCACTAATAAGTGTTCTTGCATAGACTTTATCCATCCATACACGGATTGCTAAATCTTTCTTGGTATTTTCAAGAGCTTTCAGATAATCTTTATCCTTTTCGATACCTGCCTTTTGTGCTGCATCAAAAAGAAGCTCTCTCTCTATCAATTTTTTTACCAATTGAGCCTGCTGCTTCTTATTAATCTTATCAAAATTAATTCCTTGGTTTTTTAATAGTGCATCGACATCACTCTTGGTAATTGCTACTTTTCCAACTGTAGCAAGTACATCTGATCCATTCGCACAAAATAGCATTGCTGATAGCAAGAGTGCACCTTTTAGAACCTTCATAAACTCTCCTTCGTCTCTTTTTTACCTGAATCTCACTCTAATCTCTTCTACTTCAATTCAGATTTTAAAATTATAATGATAGTATACTAGTCAAATTTAAAAAACTCTATTAATGTAGGTGAAAATGTCAAAAAAAGTAACAAAGTTTCCTAAACTCGCAAAAAAAGAGGAGATAGATGCAATAAAAGCCCTCCTTTTAGAGCACTACCCAAACTCAGTTACAGAGCTCAATTACGAAAATATCTACCAATTAGTGGTAGCAGTTGCACTCTCTGCTCAATGTACAGATAAGCGAGTAAATATCATTACGCCAACACTTTTTAAGAGGTATCCAACTACCAAAGAGTTAGCAAATGCAGATATCGATGAAGTTAAAGAGATCATTAAAAGCTGCTCTTTCTTTAATAATAAAGCAAAAAACCTCATCGCTATGGCTAAAATGATAGAAGAGGAGTTTAATGGCCAATTCCCACTTAATCAAAAAGATTTAGTCAAACTCCCGGGTGTCGGGCAAAAGACAGCCAATGTTGTGCTTATAGAGTACACCGGTGCAAATTTAATGGCAGTCGATACCCATGTCTTCCGTGTAGCCCACCGCTTAGGCTTAAGCAAAGCGACAACAGCTAAAGGTACCGAAGCAGACTTGGTTCAAAAATTCAAAACTAATCTCCACCAACTCCACCAAGCCATGGTGCTCTTTGGACGCTACAAATGTAAAGCTATTAAGCCAGAGTGCAAGGGGTGCTTCTTAGCCAAATATTGTAAGAGTAAAGAGGTGTTTAAGGCCAAAGGGTAATAAACCAAAAATTTGCATTAGAGATTAACAACCCTTCGCAAATCATTTAGCTATGGGTATTTACAAAAATCCATCAAATAACCTATTGGTTAAGCTCGCAACCGTTGGGAACCCACACTTGCACAGTTTTTTGTAAGCACCCTAAGCTTTAGCATTTACCAAATCTTTGCTAATTCTAATACTAAATTTGGGATAAAAACTTGGAGTTGACAGTAATAAATAGACTTTTAAAAACTATAAATCAAATCTTTTAAATCTGAAGATAGTCTAAAGTCGTTCTCTTCTACCTCTTTTACAATCTCTATAGCCCTATCTTTCGAAATAATCTTTTTATCCAACAGTTTTAAAATAATCCCAACAAATCCAATAATCTTAATCTCTAAAGATTTAGCAATTTTTCGCCCTTTTCTTTCGTCTATAATCAAAGGCAATTTTAGCTTCTTTGCCAATGCAATAGATTCTGACTCTCCTTTATCTAATCTTTTTATAAGCATCTCATACATTTCATTATGCTTAACAGAGCTAAGTTTTAATCTCATTGATGATATGTAAGAATCAATCTTCTCTTTATGGTAAAACTTTTGAGTAATCTCGCTATATACTGCATCACTAATAATTATCTCTTCAAAAAGTTCAAAAAGAAGAGAAAAATTATTGGTATCTAAAAGCGTAATAAGTGTAGAACTGTCAGCAATAACTATCTTCATAAATCTTTAAATGCCTCTAATTCATCCTCTACATCAGAAGCACTATAATCAATTACAGGCATATTCATAGAGGCAAACATACGACGAAGTTTATCTTTTCTTACACCTAAAAACTCTGCTAACTTCCCAAAAGAGATTTCACCTTTATTATACAAATCAAAATAAAAAAGCTCTTTAATACTTTGATTCACTATGCTATCATCAAGTGGCAAGGTAACACCTATTGGCTTACCATGCTTAGTAACAAATACCGCCTTCCCTTCAGATAGATAAGATGTCATAGTCGCAGGATTATTTTTTATATCTCGTAAAGTTACACTCTCCATAATTTAACCTTTTTAACTACATATTGTAGGATATAATAACACATTTATTTAGAAATGTCAATATTCTCAAACAAGACAATTCTATCTATAATAAAATTTATAACCCAAATTTGCATAATCATTTTGCCTCAATCTTGTTAGAGGTATTCCACATTGGAAGATGTGGTGCGAAAGAAAACTTGATAGCAATATTATCACCATTTATTTTCTAACTTATCCCCTCTATAACCTCCTTCACAACCTCATAAGTCCTTATAACAGAGTCTATCTCTACATACTCTCTACTAGAGTGTGGATAGTAGATATTTGGGCCAATAGAAGCTATTTGAACATTTGGGAGTTTCTCACTTAAGATGCCGCACTCTAAGCCAGCATGGATTACTTTAAGTTCGCACTCTTTGTATACTTTTTTTACTGCTGCAGCAACACTTTTGGTAAATTGGTTAATCTCTGGTTTCCAGCCTGGGTATTTGTCATTTAATTCTACAGTATACCCTTTTGGTTCATACTCTTTTTTTATACTCTTTGCTAGCTGCATTAATTTGTGGGTATCTAATGAGCGTAAGCTAATCTCTATAGTTACTTTGTTTTCCAAAAGCTCTATAAGGGCTACATTTGCACTTGTCTCTACTACATTAAAGTCGCTATTGTACTCTAGTACTCCATTTGGGAGTGTGAGCAGATCTTCTATATCAAAGTTAGCTATACTCTCTTTAGATGCTGGAGTTACCTCTATTACACCATTTGATTGTAGAGGGGTTTTGCTAGCTACTAAGGCTTTTGCATTTACAGGTATCGAGTTTATTCTCTCGCCTCCTCTAAAAGATGCAACCTTTGCACCACTATTTTTAATAAATTTTGCAAGTTCTACAATTGCGTTTGGTATGTTTTTATCTATATCGACTCCAGAGTGCCCACCAGGGAGATTTTTTATTGAGAGTTTATAAAAGTTGTCATCAACTTTTAGACTTTGTAGCTC
>JALWMN010000107.1 GCA_027083895.1 Campylobacteraceae bacterium | reverse complement strand
GAGAAGAGCTTTGGTTTAAAGTATGGTCTACCAACACTAGTACTCTTTAGGGATGGTGTAGAGGTTAGTAGGTTACCTGGTGGTGGTGCTGCCCAAGAGGTTATTGCTTGGGTAAAGTCAAATATGCAATAAGTTATTTAAAACGAAGCCCCTTTAGAGGTTAAAGAGCGATTTGGCTTTTTTAGCTTAGAAGCCAAAGAGCTTGAAAGTGTTAGTTTATGCTTCGTCTAAATTTATGGTTCGATTCGGTAAAACCGTGTAGAGAAGCTACTTTGCAGCATAATAGCATGGAGTTTTACAGGAATAATCATCTTCTTAATTGGAATATCCTCTTGAATGAAGATCTTTCGTTTAAGATGCTTTAGATAAGCTTTAGTCTTATCATTTCGAATTCCCATAGAGTGCAATATTGTGTAAGCATCCTTTCTGCTTTTATCGTAATTTAGAGACTCAGGATGGAGAAAGAGGGTATTGCTAAGTTCATTCTTTAAACGGTTAGTAACATAATCTACCATTGTGCTATTTTGCTTACTCATCTTAGCGAGTGTAAGTGTTGTCATTGCAATAATAACAACCGAGATAATTATTTCGATAATTGTAAAAGCCCTTCGCATTATTTTTATATCTCCAATTTGTTGCAAACTTCTTCAACACCATTATATCAAAAAATATTTGTATTTCTGTGCTCTGAGTTTAGAATTTCATGAAGTACTATTTTCAAATTCAAAATTCGGAACCCAAAACATGGAATTTAAAACCCGCCTAATACCACTCTCCTTGGCTTCTTAAGCCATTTTGTGTATCTTGAAGCCACCAGCTTGCTGCTTCGTCTACAGAGATAAACTTTTTGCCATCACCAAAATAGGAGGGGATAAAGAGTGCTCCATCTTTGAGTTCTAGTATCACTTGTGAGATAGATCCATTCTTATAGTGTCGTAGACGCAAACAGACCTTTTTATCTCTAAATCGCCCAAGATCGAGCTTTTGTGGATTACTATTCCTATCTAAAATATACTCAGCTACTACATTAATAGGTATTGGTAGTGGTGCACTTTGTGGTTTGGATTCGCTACTAATATAGTAGCACTCTGTACAATTTTCTATACAGACCAATTCACCATCACCTCGAAGATTTTTTTGGAGATAGTGAGGTAAATTTGCAATTGTTACCTTCTCTTTTGGTTTTTGAAAATCGGTTGGTGTTGCAAATACCAAATAGGCAAAGAGGGAGACTATAAAGATTGCAAGCAGCAACTCAATAAGAGTAAAGCCGCTTTTAAAGAGTCTTATTTGTTGCATTGAGAATAGAGAATATCGGCATTATCGCCACTTCCACCCTCTTTTCTATCGGGACCAAAACTTACTAATTCAAACTTATCACCCTGTTTAATGTACTGAATTGGTTGTCCCCAAGAGTCTTTAGGAACACGCTTCATATATGGTTTGCTTGAGTAGGCTGGATATTTATCAGGATCTGGATTTGAAACAAGTGCTTTAAGTCCCTCTTCGGTATCTGGATACATTCCATTATCCATCTTAAACATATCTAAAGCACTAGCAGTTGAGCTCATCTGTGAGCAGACTAAGTCTCTTTTTGCCTTATCACCAGCACCAATAATATTTGGTACTACAAATGCAGCCAATAGCCCCAAAATAAGAATAACAACTAAGAGTTCAAGGAGTGTGAAGGCACCTCTTACTCTTTTTTGCTCTTTTTTTGAAGATTTACCCATAATTTTATCCTTTTTAAAGTTTTACTAGTATAATATTAGTTCATATGAACTTTTTTAATGCCGTAATTTAAGACATTTTGTCTTATCGATTAAAAAAGTTGCATAATTTTACGATAAAAGAGCTTGAGTATGGATAAAATGCGTCCAGCAATTACACTCTTTATAACATTAGCAGTTATTGCTGCCATGTTAGCACTAATGGGTGTGATCTTTAGCTATTTAGGGGAGGCTCGCTCTAAAGCAGAGGATAAAGTGGCACTTATAGAGGCGAACCTACTCTATGCTGATGTTGTTAAAGCTCTCAATAAGTATGTAGGTAAGAAACCAACAGTTGGTACCCTAAAGAATATCTATGATATTCCAATCTCAGTTCGTGAGAAGAAGGGGCCCTTTAACATACTTGCAGCTTGTACACCAGCACACGCAGCAGTTCCAATTACTTGGCTCTCAACAAGAGGTGGTGCTAAGAGAGAGCGGCAAAACTCTCTTGCAAATTTAGTCTTTGATGAAGTGGCTCTAGAGTATCGATTTAAAGATGCAAATAGACTGAAAGATATGCTTATTGCATCTATTGACTCTAGAGAGGTTGTCAATTTTGGACAGAAGGGTCGTTTACAACGTCAAAGAGACTATTTTAGCTGGAGCGACTTTCGAAAAGTTCTCGATAGCTATGCTATGAAGGAGGGTGATAGTAAAGTTTACAGTGTCAACTGGAACTACTACTACTCCTTCGGAAAAGAGTATAGTGCAATAGATGGGAACTTTTTAAGTTCGAAGTTGATCTCGATTATCTTTGGGATAGATGAGCAGATTGTCAATGAGGACTTTAAAAGTGGGCACCTAAAGGCTTTTTTAGAGGAGAATGGAGCCGATTTGGAGCTCTATAAAACTCCACTCTTTGCTAAAGGTGCAGTTGTTGCAATGCAGTGTAGTGTAAACTACAGTTTTGGAAAGGGAAGTTACTCCTTTAGATTTAACTATATCGATGGAAAGGTGGAAGATTTTGAGTTTCTTCAGTAGTAATGGGACCTTACTTCTTTTACATAAAAGGTTAGATAGAGTGCGTAAGGCTAGTAAGTATGATCTTATGCTCTCTCCACAATTTTATATTGTTACGCGTCAGAAGATACCGGTCAAGTATGCATTCCAGGCAAAAAAGCTGGCTCCATCGATACTTGATGATCTTCTACCAGCAGATGATAACTATGAGTATGAGGTGAAAAGAGATGGGGATAGTTGGCTCTTTTTTGCCTACTCTCCAAAAGAGATCGAAGAGTTTTTAAAGAGTTGCTGTAATATTCCAGCCCATCGTATTGGAAAGATCTATTTTGCAGACCAGTTAAGAGAGGTTTTAAAAAAACTACCAATTGGAATAGATGAGGAGAATGCTTTAACTCTTGTTGATAATTTAGCAACTATTGTACCTCGAAGTATGCTACAAAGTGATCGATATGCTCGTTTTACATCGAAACTGCGGCCAAAACATAGTTATTCTTTTAAGCATACAAGGAAAAGAGTAGAAGATTCTAAGGTGAGTCGAACAACAGTAGTTGTTGCATCGCTACTGGCTCTACTTGCTCTCTTCTTCTTTCTTGATGGTTATGGATATAAACGGGCAATTGCCAAAGAGGAGGCTTCGCTTGATAAGCTCTACGAAGAGAATCCGCAGCTTCGAAGTAAGTTAGTTCGTGAGAGTATTCAAGAGAAGTATGAGGGTATCGAAAAGCGAGAACGCTCGATAAGAAATCTACTTGATAGCTTTAGTCAATTAACGAGCAAAAAGGTTATTTTAGATAGAGTTGAGATTAAAGAGAATAAGATGATTGGTCGATTTATGGTAGACCCAAAAGAGATGAAGCATATTTTAAGTGTAGCGACTGCAGAGAATTTAAAGGTAAATAGATTAAATCCTGCAGTTGTTGTAATAGAGGGAGAGATAAAATGAGTAGATCTCGCCTAATTATTATTGTAGCTATTCTCTTTTTAGCTGCAGGTGTTTTCTTTGCATACTATCAAAGATGGGAGTATACAAAGCGGTTAGAGGTAATTAAACAAGAGAGTGCCACACTCAATAAGATTGCTGCTCTCAAATCGCTCTGGGCAGCAAAAGGGATGCAAAAGAGGCTCCATACACTCTTTAATCGTGTACCTAAGGAGAAGATTGAGAGACTCAAGATAACACGCAATAAGGCTGATATTAAGATAGTATTTTTAGATGAAAAGGAGATAAACTATCTGATTACGAAGCTTGCAATGCTTCCATTATCATTTAAGAAGCTTACTATTACAAGAAGTGGAAATCAATTTACACTGGAGACACTATGCGTTTGGTAAAGAATATACTACTTTTTATAATAGCTCTTGTTGTTGGGCTCTATATATTTATGCCTAAAACGCATCTCTACTATAAAGCTGAAGAGCTTTTAGAGCAAAAGAGTATTACAATTGGAAATGAAAAGATAGAGTCTGATCTACGCTCCTTAAGAGTACTCCATCCAGTAATCTACTACCAGGGTGCAGAGTTAGCTCGAATAGAAGCTGTAGAGGTTAAGCCATATATCTTTATAAATAGTGTTAA
>JALWMN010000106.1 GCA_027083895.1 Campylobacteraceae bacterium | reverse complement strand
AAAAAATGATTAAAAAACTCAATTTACTTAAAACTGCAGCTTTTGGGCTACTCTTAAGTGGCTGCGTAGGCTCTATGCCAAACTACGATAGAAGTGAAAGCACTATGATTGTCTTTAAAACCCCAACAATGTCTTATGCCGACCAAGGCTTTGTATCGTATGCAAGTGGAGAAACAAAGGTAGAGATCTATAGCAATGGACAATCAGTTATGCGGCTTCGCATCACACCTTCGCAAGTCTGCATGAGCTCTCTAGAGTGTCTAAGCAAAGAGGAGTTTAACAAAAGAGTACTCAATCCAAACTATCCACCTGATACAATCGAGAAGATCTTTAAGGGTGAACCTATCTTTAATGGTGAAGGTTTAGTACAAAGAGATCATAGCTTTAGCCAAAGAATTCAGAAACCTGGAGTTGATATTCGCTATAATCGCGGTGTAAAAACTATCTCATTTAGAGATGATGCAGCCAATATCAAAATTAAAGTTACTGTAACTGGTAATTAGGAGTCTTTTTTGAGCAAAAAATATGTAGGTGCACATGTGAGTGCAAGTGGTGGGGTTGAGAATGCTCCACTAAATGCAAAAGCGATTGGTGCAAAGGCCTTTGCACTCTTTACAAAAAATCAACGACAGTGGGTAGCAAAACCGCTCACTCCAAAAAGTATTGATGAGTTTCAAATTAATTTAGAAGAAGCTGGTATAAAACCTGAGCATGTTCTCCCACACGATAGCTACCTTATTAACCTAGGTCACCCAGAAAAGGAGAAGCTAGAGAAGTCACGTAAAGCCTTTATTGACGAGCTAAAGAGAGCCAAGCAGCTAGGACTTAAGCTTCTTAATTTCCATCCAGGAAGCCATCTTCAAAAGATTCCAAAGCGAGACCCAAACTACGAAAAGTTAGTAGAAGAGGCTGAATTGGCTTGCTTAGATCTTATTGCAGAGTCGATGAATTTAGCAATAGAGGCAACCAAAGAGAGCGATGTTATCTTGGTTATCGAAAACACAGCTGGCCAAGGGAGCAACCTGGGCTACAAATTCGAACACTTAGCCTACCTTATCGATAGAGTAGAAGATAAAAGCCGCGTAGGTGTCTGCCTCGATACATGCCATACCTTTGCAGCAGGATATGATCTACGCACTAAAGAGGTCTACGAGCAGACAATGGATACCTTCGATAAAATTGTTGGCTTTAAGTACCTTAAAGGAATGCACATTAACGACTCTAAACCACCACTTGGCTCAAGAGTCGATAGGCACCACTCACTTGGCAAAGGGGAGATTGGGCTTGATGCCTTCCGTTTTATTATGAATGATCCACGAATGGATAATATTCCACTTGTTCTTGAGACAATCGACGAGTCTATATGGGATCAAGAGATAGAACTCCTCTATAGTTTTAACGAAGCAGCACGCCCATAAGGGCTAGCTTTACTCTATTTTTTCCGACTCTTTTGATGTAAATCAACTTTTTCTACTTTAAATAGGATATAATTACTCTACATTACTTATATAAAGTATAGTTTAATTAACTATAAGTTTTTCGAATAAAGGAGTTTGTATGAAAGAGAAGATAGAAGTAGAAGGAGCAACGGTCGATTTTTACAAATATAACGACAATGGTGTAGAGGTGTATGAGTTTGATACTAGCAGATGTGGACCACCAGAGCCAATGGTAAATGCAATGGCGGGCTTAAAGCTTATCGATGGACCAAATAAAAAGCTTGTTATGATCAACCACAAAAAACCTATGGGGCTTCTTGAAAAAATTGGCGAAAATTACAATATTAGCGATAGAAAGCTAGATGATGGAAGAGTTGTCTTAGAGTTTACATATAAAGAAGGAGAGAGTGAAAAAGCCAACTTAAACGACGCAAGTTGCCACGGATAAGGTTATAGCAATGTTTAATATTTCAAAGGATTTTGCTCCCCCTTTTAAGATGATCGAGCCCTTTTTTAAATTTGGCTCAATTATCTATGTTGTTGCGATCTTTTTGCTTTTGCTTTTTGACAGCACAAAGAGTTTAGAAGATTTTACAATTGTTGGGTGGGCACACCTCTTTTTACTTGGTTTTGTGATGATTACTATCTTTGGAGCTATGGCACAGCTAGTTCCAGTTGTTTTAGAGGTTGGACACTATAATGTCGATCTCTATAATAGAATCTACAAAGCACTCTCTATTGGATCAATCGTTATGGTCATTGGCTTTTGGTTTTTTCCTATACTATTGCCAATTGGTGGTGCTTTAGTACTTTTTTCAATGGCAACTTTTCTATATGAGACACTTATGACTCTAAAAAAAACAAAAGCCAATACCCTTACAGTTAAGAGCGTTAAATATGGAAACTACTTTTTAACTGTTGCAATTGTTATTGGTTTTATTATGGCTTTAGCAATTGGTATGGGGTTTAATGTAGCAATAGATAGACTCTTGCCAATTCATGTAGTTTTAGTACTCTTTGGCTATGTAACAGTAACAATTATTGGTTTAAGTATGGTGCTTTTACCAATGTTTGGTTTAGCCCATGGGTATGATGATACCAATGTAGAAATTGCTTTTAAAATCTTAGTAGCCTCTGTAATTGCCTACTCTCTCTTTAAATTTATTGGAGTAAATTTTTTAGCAAATAGCGCTCTTTTTGGAGTAGCTCTTGCAATAATTTTTTACTTTAAACAGCTCGTTATACTTTACCAAATTAGAGCTAGAAAAATCTTAGATATTTGGTATCAACATATCTATGTAGCCTTTATCTCTTTAGCAGCTTCACTCCTATTTGGACTATTTGGCTACTTTTTTGGGTGGAGTAATAGCTTAAAGAGTGCACTTTGGCTCTTTACTTTAGGCTTTTTTGCCTTTATAATAAATGGTCATCTTTTAAAGATAATTCCTTTTTTAGTTTGGTTTGAGCGATTCTCCCCACTTGTTGGCAAAAAAAAGGTTCCAATGCTGCATGAGATGCTACCAAATCGCGATACAAACTTCTCTTTTTGGTTCTCTCTTGCAGGGTTAACTTTTGGAGCATTTGGACTCTTAATTGGAAGTGACTCGCTCTTTAAAGGAGGGGTTACCCTTTTTGGCTTTGGTGCAATATTTATGCTAAAGAGTGTAATTTTTATCTTAAACTATAGCGAGGAAGATTATGTGTAGTGTTACAAAAGAGCAAATTTACAATGAGTTACGAAAAATTATAGATCCAGAGGTAGGTTTTAATTTAGTTGAAATGGGGTTGATTTATGATGTAAAAATAGATGATGAGTGTAATGTAAAGGTTACGATGACACTCTCAACAAAAGCATGCCCAATGCATCAAATGATTGTTCAATGGGTTAAAGATGCCCCAAAACAGATTGATGAAGTTAACGAGGTAGAGGTTAATCTTGTTTGGGAGCCAGAGTGGAATATCTCAATGGCCGAAGAGAGTGTAAAAAAAGCTTTAGGAGCTATCTAAATGAAAGCCCTAAAAACCATCTTCAAAGATCTCTATGGAGCTGGTATCTTATTTTTCTACTACGCAAAATGGTTTATATTTCTTGGGCTTCCTATACTCTATTTTGTTCTAGATTACAAAGACAACCCTATTTTAGATGCTCTTTGGTTTTGGTGTCTCATCTTAATCCTTAAAGATTTTATCTATAAGTTTGTGCTTAAAAAGAGCTACTGTAAGAGTGAAAGTTGCTCAAGCAGAGAGGATTAATCCTCTCTATATAACAGCTCTTCAAGAACTGCCTTTGTATAGTATGAGTTCATATTATCAAGATAAAAGCACCTTACACCACTTCCACTTAATTTTACTGCACCATAGTTTGTTACACTACATCTTGCCTCTTTTTTATCGACCCAGTGGTGTCCATACCAGCTATCCTCTACTGCACCATATAATAGTGCCTCAAAATCCCCAATATGGAGCTGCAGGTCATTATACTTTCCATGCGAAATAAAGTACCATAGGGCACTTGTTCGATCCATCTTAGAGGTATCAAGCACTGGATAGTTTGCATCTGGATCACTCGCCATTACAATTTCGCCCTTAAATTTACTAAAGACTATTTTGGTTGCCTTAGAGGTACTCGTCTCTTTATAGACCCCCTCAGAGAGATTCATCTCAGGCTTTCCACTTATGCGATCCTCCCAACCTGTAGAGATGACAATACGATCTACCTTCTCATTTACAAGATCTGCATCTTGCAGCAGTAAAGAGGCAAAGTTATGCAGATGCCCACCAACAACATAGACTACTCTTTGATCCCTATCGATCCCCTCTAAATCGGAGAGAATATAATCAGTACTATCTAATGCCTCACTATCAAGTATAATTGTATCTACAAATCGATCTAGCTCAGGAAATCTCGAAGTTGTAGGTGTTAGACGCCCATAGAAAGAG
>JALWMN010000105.1:2503-4579 GCA_027083895.1 Campylobacteraceae bacterium | reverse complement strand
TGCTAAATCTGCTCCTGCAAGTCCTGCTGTTGCTTTTGCAATCTCTTCTAAATTAACCTCTGGTGAGAGTTTAACATCTTTTGAGTGGATCTTTAAAATAGCTAAACGCCCTTCAAAATCTGGTTTATCTACAAGCACTTGTCTATCAAATCTTCCAGCTCTAAGAAGTGCTGGATCAAGCACCTCTGGACGGTTAGTAGCAGCAAGAACAATAACAGGTGTATCTGTACCAAAACCATCCATCTCAGCTAAGAGCTGGTTTAGTGTTTGCTCTCGCTCATCATTCCCACCCATTGGACCACCAGCAGTTCTGCTCTTTCCAATAGCATCTATCTCATCAATAAATATAATCGCTGGAGCCTCTTTTTTTGCCTGCTCAAAAAGATCTCGCACACGGCTAGCACCAACACCAACAAACATCTCTATAAAACTCGAACCACTTACCGAAAAAAATGGAACACTCGCTTCTCCAGCAACCGCCTTTGCAAGCAAAGTTTTACCAGTACCAGGAGGCCCAACAAGCAATACCCCTTTAGGAATTTTAGCTCCAAGCTCTATATATCGCTCTGGGTACTTCAGGAAGTCGACTATCTCTTTTACCTCCTCTTTTGCCTCATCTACTCCTGCAACATCATCAAACTTTACATCTGGCTTTTCAGAGTTAATAAGTTTTCCAGCCTTACCAACACCCAAAATGCCACCACCAACACCTTTCGACATTCGCTTTGCAAGGAAGATCCAGATACCAAAAAAGAGTAAAATTGGCAAGATAGAGCTTATAAGCTCAGCCATTAAACCACCACCCATTACTCCAACATACTTTACCTTATGCTCATCTAGCAATTGAATAAAGTTTGGATCATTAGCTGGTACCTTCTCAGCAATATATCGAACCTTAGCACCTCCATCTTCTCCAACAGCCTCTATGAGAGTTGGTGTAATCTTAAGCTCTTTAATCTTATCACTCTTTACAAGCTCTTTAATCTCAGAGTAGCTCACCTTTTTTGTCTGTACGATACCTCTATTTGCTTGAGTAAAGGTGTTTACACCCTCATTCGCTCCAACAAAAACTTTAAATATAATTATCACTACAATCGAAAATATTGCAAATGCAATGAGAGGGTTATCTTTAAAAAAGTTGTTATCATTTTTATTATTCTGGTCTGCCATTTTTATCCTTTATAGTAAATTGTTATCCATTCATCTTTTTGTACTCGTTTAAGCATCTCTAAATCAGAAAATGCATCTAAAACTATATGCTCTTTTTTATCTAAAATACCTGAAATTATCAATATACCGTCTACTTTTACTCTAAGTTTGAGTTCATTTGCAATCATCTTTAAGACATCAGCGATAATATTTGCAACAACGATATCATAACGCTTCTTAGTTTTATGTGCAGAGCCTACCCAAATTTCGTTATAAGTTTGCTTATTGAGTGCAAAATTCTCTTTTGCACTCTCAATTGCAAGTGGATCGGTATCGCATAAATCTACTACTGCCCCTTTTAAAGATGCTGCTAATGCCAAAATTCCACTACCGCAACCAACATCTAAAAGAGTGTCACCACTCTTCACACTCTCACTAATTGCTTGCAAGCAACTATAGGTGGTTGCGTGATGACCAGAGCCAAAAGCAAGTGCAGGGTTTATTAAGATATTCTTCTTTCCCTCTTTTGGTGGATACCAACCTGGATGCACATAGAACTCTCCAACATCAATTGGCTGCACTGACTTTTGATAGATTTTAATCCAATCTTTATTCTCTTTTTGCTCTTTACTAACTTTACACTCAAAATCTTTTAAAGCCTCTTCTAATTTAGTGGTATCTTCACTTGTTCTTAAGATAATCTTATCGTTAGATACTTCAACCGCTTCATTAGTAAAGTTCATTATAAAGTCAGCTAAAAAATCTACTAAAGACTCTTTTGTTGTTACTGTTAACTCTATATATCTATCTTCCAAAAATTATCCCTTTTTGTACTTATTCGTATTTATTTGTTGCAGTCAAAAAAACAACCTACAAAAAACAACTACCAACCATTCTCTAATAACTAATCACTATTTACTATTCACC
>JALWMN010000105.1:0-2493 GCA_027083895.1 Campylobacteraceae bacterium | reverse complement strand
CTATATTTGCATCTAGCAGTCTCTTTATATCTTCAATATCTTTGAGGCCACCACTAGCTATTGTCTCTACACCACTTGCCCCTTTAATCGCTTTGGTAAACTCTATATTAATACCACTTAGCATTCCATCGCGTCCAACATCGGTACAGATAATCGCCTCAACTCCTGCATTTGCAAACTCTTTTGCTAAAGTGGTCGCCTCTAGCTCACTCACCTCAGCCCAGCCCTCAACCGCAACCATACCATCTATTGCATCGATACCTACAACAATTGGATACTTTTTAGCCATCTTTTTAACAAACTCAGGGTCTTTAACCGCAACAGAACCTAAAATTACCCTGTTAATACCCAATTCTAAATACATTTTAATTGTTGCTTCATCTCGAATACCACCGCCAAGCTCTAACTTTAAGTTGGTATTTTCGCGAATCTTCTTAATCTGCTCTAAATTCTTAGGCTCACCCGCAAATGCTCCATTTAAATCTACTAAATGCACCCACTCACTGCCAAGCTCCTCAAAATGCTTCGCAACCTCCCAAGGCTCATTGCTATAAATCTTAGCCGAATCCATAAGCCCTTTTGTTAACCTTACTGCTTTCCCATCTTTTAAATCTATTGCTGGTAGTATTATCATTAAGTTCTCCTATAAATTTACAAAATTCTCTATAATTTTTAGCCCATTATTGTGGCTCTTCTCTGGGTGTGGTTGAAAGCCGTAGATATTCTCTTTGTTTACTGCACTTACAAACTCATATCCATAAAAAGTTTTACCAATAGCGTATTGATCTTCACATACAGCATGGTAAGAGTGTACAAAATAGAGGTAAAACTCGCTCTCTAATCCATTAAAGATTCTATCATCTCTTTGTACAAAAAGCTCATTCCATCCCATGTGCGGAATCTTAAGCTTAGGATTATCAAACTTCTCTTTATCAAAAGCTACAACCTTGCCAGGTATTAAGCCTAAGCCTTGTGTTGTACCAAACTCTTCGCTACTCTCAAAAAGAAGTTGCATTCCAAGGCAGGTACCCATAAGATACTTTCCACTCTTTGCAAACTCTTTAATAGCTTCTCCTAACCCACTACTCTTTAAGTGCTCCATCGCATCCCTAAAAGCACCAACTCCTGGCAAAATTAACTTATCGTACTCTTTTAATTTTTGTGGATCACTCACAATAACTGCATTAGCTCCAACCTTTTTAAAGGCATTCATTACTGAACCAAGGTTTCCCATATTATAATTTACAATTGCTATCATTGCTGCTCCAATAAACTTTTAAGTGTTTGGTAGAGATTCTCATCTATACCCTCACCTGCATCTTTTCTTTTCGATATATCTCGATAGAGCCACTCTAAATAACCTCTATCGATCTCTAAAACATCTCTTAAAAGCTTTCCTTTATATTTCCCAAACCCAAACTTTTTAACTAATATTGGTTTTTTTGTTAATGCTACTAACTCATCAAGCAGTTGCGTATACTCATACTCTGGATATTTTTCTTCTACTCTCTTTACTAGAATATCAAAAAACATTCTTAAAACTACTACATCACTAATTGCATTATGGGCACGAATATCAATTCTATATCTTTTTGCAAAATTTAACTCCTCTTGCTTATTAAAGAGAATGTAACGGAAAGTCTGAAGCTTATAGTTTGGCAGCGAATACTCAAACTCTCCTAAGCTCTCCTCTAGCTCAAAGAGATGCTTCGCACACTGAAGCGTATCGATATTTTGCATTTTAGATTGAAATCCATAAAACTCTAAACGGCTTAGGTCAAATGGTAAATTGTGTGCAATAAGGTAATTTTGTGGAGTATTTAACTCCTCTAATCGGCTATAAAATTTACTTTTCTTAAATGGCTGCTTACCCTCTAAATCTTCATTACGAATACCATGCACAACCATCGCTTCAATATCAATAAGTTTACCACTACTTACTGCACAAAGTTCATCACAAATCTCAAAGGAGCCATTAAGCTCTTCAATAATTGCACCAATCTCTATAATCTCATCATTATCTTTTGAGCCAGTTGTCTCTGTATCAAAAAAGATCAACTTTGGCTTTTGGCCACTTTCACTACTGCTAAAGTCGTAATCAAATAGATCCAATTTTTATCCTTTCTTTTTTTAGCCTAACGGCTAAAAAGCTAAGAGCCAAGAGCACAGAGCGAAGAGCTAGTTGTGCGGCTTTGCCGCGTTTTAATATTTGTGGCTTTGCCACATAAAAAAGGTAAAGCCTCCTTTAGCTCTCGGCTCTAAGCTCTTAGCTCCTAATCAGCTGGGCGATAGTTCTTCTCTCGCTCTCTCTTTTTCTTAAGTGCCTCTTTCTTCTTCTGCTCCATCATAACAGCATCTTTAAAATCCTCTTCGCTATCAAATTTAGCTCCATCTAAAAACTTTGTCTGGTCATCAAACTGCCCTGTCTTTATCCCCCAAATAAGAGCAAAAAGCCCAAATGCACCAAGTGCTGTAGAGATACCTATCATTAAA
>JALWMN010000104.1 GCA_027083895.1 Campylobacteraceae bacterium | reverse complement strand
ACTACGATTGTATTCTTTGCATATTTTGAGTGCTTAAAGTAGCTCCAAAACTCTCCAAAAGCATCATCTAAGTTATGTATTAAATTAAGCGTGCTACTGCTACCATCTTTATATTTAATTCCATCAATTGGATTTGTTTTTCTCCCTACATGCGACTCTATTGTAGAGAGCCCCAAAAGAAATGGCTCTTTTGGCTCACTACTTTTTAAAAACTCTACCAAACCACGCATCATCTGATGGTCACTTGGCCCCGCATCTCCTAAAATCGGATCCTCTTTTGGTAGAAAGTGTTTTAGAAAATCCCTCCAGAGGTAGCGGTGTTGATAGCCATAGATCTCTAAATTCTGCTCTATATGAGCATAGTGCTTTTGAGAGTGGGACATATAGTAGGTTGTATAGCCACTCTCTACAAAAAATTGTGGCATACACTTTAAGCGGAGTTTTTTGAGTGGATTCCCCTTATAGTCCATATCCTCATGGGTAAAGAGTGGATAAAAAGAGCAGTTTTGCCCCAAAAGTCCTGGTGCTGTAGGTGTAGTATGGTTATAGTAACCCTCTACTACCATCGAGTACTTTGCAAAATCAGCAATGTTAGGAGTTAGCCCCACTCTACTCTCTTTATAGGGTGATAGCAAACGAGCTGAGAGTGACTCTATAAAAAAGAGTATAAGATTTGGTCTCTTTATACCTACCCTTTGAAATGGAAGGGGCTCTTTGTAAAAATACTCTTTATAAAAGGGCTCTTGTGGATTATTGCGATTTAGATCAATTGCAAACCTTCGTGCAATTTTAAGATCTTGCGGCTCTAATGTAGCCTCTTTTATCTCTTTGCTTCCTAAAAGATCGTAGCGAAAAACTTTATAGAGATTCTTTGCAGGGCGAAAGAGATGCTCTCTTTTATACCTTTTTAAAATTATATGTTGGCTAAGAAAAAAGATTACCGCAAGGGTTATTAAGAGTGTATACTTCTCCTTTTTTGAGAGTTCTATCTTCATAATAATAGTAATCAAGAGTAAAAAGAGAACCAAAAAGAGGAGTAGCTTAACTATTAGTGAATTATTTATAAGTAATAGAGCCTCTGAAGCATTTTTTAGAGCAATTAAATTGATAGTGCTTCCAATAATTGAGAGACTTATGCTTTGAGCTACAAAGATGAGAAAGTAGAAGAGAAAAAGGGTAAATATTGCTACCCTTCGTAGCATTTTATTTCGAATAGATGTAAAGAGGATCGCTATAAAAAGTAAAACTGCAAGCTCTTCAATCAAACCAATATTAGCTTTTATAAAAGATGTATTGGCAATAAGCATATTAACCACAATAAAGAGTGAGGGTACTAATAGCAAAAGGAGTACTCTCTTTAATAATCTTACAAGATTCATCTCATTGCACCTACTCTATTAAAATGGTAGATTGTACCATAGAGAGATTTGTAAAAAAGAAATTAACTCAATTTTTTGCTATAATTAATGAAAAAAAGGCCCACTATGGATTTACGAGATTTTGAAGAGAGTCGCAATGTTGAGGATCGAAGAGCAGCTGGTGCAAGTTTTGGTAGGGGTATGTCGCTTCGAAGCTTAATGTTTTTATGGCCAATTATTCGAATGCTTCTGCGCACAAAGTTTGGTTGGGCAATTATTACAATTGGAGCACTTCTTTACTTTAGTGGCTTTAATCCACTCTCCCTTTTAAGCGGAGGAGCCAAATCTCATGTAGAAAATCGACACTCAGAGCAAACTGCAACTATGATTAAAAAGGTTTTAAGAAGTACCGAGGTGGTTTGGAGTGATATTTTAAGAAGATATGGGATAGCATACAAAAAACCAATTTTAGTACTCTATAGAGGTGCAACACACAGTGCTTGTGGGGGTGCAAGATCACAAATGGGGCCATTCTATTGCCCTGCTGACCAAAAGATTTATCTTGATTTAGACTTCTTTGATGAGCTTGCACGCCGCCATAATGCTCCAGGCGATTTTGCCCAAGCCTACGTACTTGCTCACGAAATTGGACACCATATTCAAAATATACAAGGGACATTAGCAAAGGTACAAAGATTGCAACAGCGATTTGGTGGGCAAGGAAAGCAGGCAAATGCACTCCAGGTTCGTGTAGAGCTTCAAGCTGATTGCTATAGTGGAGTATGGGCACACTATGCTCAAAAGAGATTTCGCATCTTAGAGCCTGGTGATATTAACGAAGCACTTAATGCAGCAAGTGCAATTGGAGATGATAGACTCCAAAAAGAGGCTCAAGGCTATGTAGTACCAGATGCCTTTACGCATGGTAGTTCTGCACAAAGAGTAGCATGGTTTAAGCGAGGTTTTCTTAGCGGAGATTTAAATAGTTGCAACACCTTTAAATAGAAACACAAACTTTTTTTGTATAAAGAGGCTATTTCCCCTTCTTTGCCTCTTTTTTCTCTTTTGGCTCTTTTTCTTGCAGTGCCTTTTGAACAATCTCTTGTAACTCTTGTTGATGCTCTCTCATTCTCTTGATTCCTAAACTACGCCCCTCACTATTAATTTTTGGAAGTGTAGCAAGTGTCTTTTTCCCAAGATCTGTCTTATAAAACTTTACAAGTTCCTCTAAATCTTTTGCTGTAAAGTATTTTGCATAAATTTTTGCCATCTCATCTTTAACAGCATCCCAGCCAATATATTTATTGTAGTATGCATGGATCTTCTTCTTAACACTCTCTAGCTTCGGAGCTCTCCTTATAAGGCTATTTGTAGCATCATCAACAATTCTAGCATAGATCTTTTCAAGATTCATCACTTTAAAGAGCTCATGTGCCATCTTTATTGCATCACCCTTAGCACTCTCTTTTTGAACACTCTTTTGTGTAGTCTCTTTAGCAACTGTTGCATTTGCCTCTTTAGCATCGAGCATAAATGGCAAAAGGAGTATTACTCCAACTAAAATAGAGATTATTCGTTTCATTTCCATCCTTTATATATTAGTTTCTATCGCATTATTGTATCACATTTTCGAGGAAAATGCTACTGCTTTAACTCTTTTATATTCCACTTTTTTTTATCGCTATCATATAGTGCCATATAATGTGTACGCTGCTTTTTTACCGTCTCTGCAACGAGTGTATAATTAAATTTGATTGCCTCAATATAGAGCCTATTTTTCCCTGCAACTCTCATTTTTCGAATATGCAATTTTGGGTTTGGCAACTCAAAAAGCTTAAGTGGACTCTTTAGAATTTTTCCATTCTCAAATCTAAAAGCATAGAGCCCACTATCGATTGCACTCCCTATTAAGAGATAGCGATACTTTTTTGTATGAAGCCAGGCTAGCGTTAGTGCATCAACACCCTCTATCTTCTCAAGTACCTCTTTACTCTTTGGGTCAATATGGTAGATTCGACCTTTGCTTCCTTTATAATCACTTTTATCGATTGCACTTGCCCAGAGTGTCCCATCTTTACAGTCATAGAGTACCGAGATTAAACCATATGGATTACTTGCTGCAGGCTTAATATCATCTAACTCCATCCATCGCTCTAACTCTCCACTCAATCTATCCATTTTATAGATCGCTCTTTGAAGGTTAAAAGTAGTAGGGGTAATGCTTATAAATGGATTTGGAGCAAGATAGATATTGCCGTACCTATCAATGGTATATGTCCCTAAAGCATCAAACCGCTCCCATGACTTTTTATGAAGCACTTTTGAGAATTTTGGCCCATAGAGAAAAGCAACTCCCTTATAGTGCTGTTGGCTTAAGTCTATAAGTGGGCGTTTTATCCCATTCCGATAGAGAAATGGTGGAAGGATTGCACACGATCTTACCTTATTAAAATCCTCTAAAAGCAACTGCTGTGGAGCAGCCGCTACCTCTTGCTTCTCTTCATTAAAGAGCAAAAAATAACTCGCCCCTACTAAGAGTAAAACAACTATAAAAATTGGTAAAAATCGCTTCATATTCTCTCTTTACTTTTTATTTTGGATTGGTACAAATTTTGGGCCCACAATACATGGCCAGAGTTTGACACTTGGATTTCCATACTTATCTATAGTACTATCTGCCCAGCAGTACTCATGTCCTGCTCTATCATCATTTTGAATATATGGCACATACCAGAGCACTAAATCCTCTCCTGATATACTCTCGTTATTAAGATATGGCTCTACACCATCTTGATCCAACTTGCAACATGACCCTAGAGTCAAAAGATCCTCATCTCCCTCATTTTGATTAAACTTTGTTACAAAAACTCTTTCGTGATCACCTCGACTATTATCATGAAACTGCCCACGATTTGGCTCAATATAGAATCCGCTATTAGGATTATCTGCATCTGTAAATCTATAGAGGTAATGCCCCTTATAGAGCGGCTCTTTCGAACTGCTTTGGTATTTCTGCTCTCTCACCCACTCTTGCCAATGATCCCCTTGGTAGAGTGCAAATCTCTCTTTTGCACCTACGGTAATATCTATCCGCATAACGGGTCTATAGATTGCTTTATTTCCGCATCCTCGACCTAAATTTATACCAACTACCCTAAAAGAGCCATCTTTGTAGAACTCAAATCTATTTTGATAACGGTAGTTACACGCCATTGGCCACTTAGGGTTACGGAAATCTTGCACAATGGCAA
>JALWMN010000103.1 GCA_027083895.1 Campylobacteraceae bacterium | reverse complement strand
CTATTATACACGCATATTGTTTTATTGTCTGTTATAATTAACTCAATATCTTTTCTAATTTTAAGATAGTTAACAATCTCTTCTAAGAGTGTTAAATCTATTTCGAAATCGCTTTGGTTCTCTAATAAAATCATACGCTATTTTATCTAAATTCTTGTAAAATAGCACAAAAAAAGGCTTTTTATTATGGATAAAAGAGCAGTTTGTATTATTTCTGGTGGAATGGATAGTGCATTAGCGGCAACAATCGCAAAAAATGAGGGATATGAGATTATTGGTGTACACTTTAATTATGGTCAACGCACACAAAGAAAAGAGTTAGAGTGTTATAAAAAAATTATTAAAGATCTAGGGGCAACAAAGAGCCATATTATTGATCTTCCTTTTTTTGAAGAGATAGGCTCAACGGCACTCATAGGAGATACAATTGATATTCCTTTAGATGGTATAAAACCAGGTATTCCAGTAACTTATGTTCCTTTTCGTAATGGCATTTTTCTCTCTATTGCAGCTGCTCTAGCCCAAAAGTATGATGCAAGTGCACTCTATATAGGTGTTGTAGAAGAGGATAGCAGTGGGTATCCTGATTGTAGAGAGAGTTTTATAAAGAGTATAAATAGTGCAATCAATTTAGGGTTGCGAGATGAGAGAGAGTTAAAAATTAAGACTCCACTAATCCATATGAGCAAAGAAGAGATAGTGGCAAAATCTATTGAATTAGGTGTCAAGCTAGAGCATACATGGAGTTGTTATAAAAATAGTGATAAAGCGTGTGGTCTTTGTGATAGCTGCAGATTACGATTAAAAGGTTTTGAAAAAATGGGAATAAAAGATCCTATAGAGTATATGTAGTAGCACTTTTTAAGTAATTTAGTAGATAGTGTTAAAAATTATCGAGAAACCATGAAAATTATGGTATTATCTTTATATCAATTTCTATAGGGGTAGTATGTATAAGTTAGAAGATATACCAATGTTTTCTCATCTTCCTAAATCATATTTTACACTTTTGCATGAGAAACTATTTGTAAAACATTATGCAAAAAATAGCATCGTCTTTTATGAAGGAGAAAGTAGTAAGTATATCTATATAATTTTGGAAGGGAGTGTAAAGATGTATAAGACAACTCCCAAAGGAAATCATATACATATAAATACACTAAAGGCACCATCGTTAGTTGGAGAGTATGCTTGTTTTGAGCAACAACCATTTCCTGCAACTTGTGAGTTTATTACAGATGGCACTATGGGAATGCTTCCTTTTGAAACTGTTTTGGATCTTTTGAATAATAGGGAGTTCTCTTATGAAATCATCAAATCTTTAACAGGAAAAATTATGCTTCTTTCTACACTAGTCCACCAAGAGACGGTTTTAAGTTCTGAAGCTAAAGTTGCTGATATTATTATACATAAGCCAAATATTTTTCAAAGATTAAAAAATAGTGAGATTGCCTCTATTCTCAATTTAACTCCAGAGACATTTTCAAGAATTTTAGCTAAATTTAAAAAAGAGAAGATTATTAGGTTAAAGAATCACAAATTAGAGATATTGGATCGTGATAAACTCTCTTTAATTTTAGAGACGAATAAGATTAAAGAGTGTACAAATTGTATTTTGAGTTTTAAAGAGAAGATAGGCTATAAAGATGAGGCGTAAATTTCTTTCTATAAATCTCTCTCTATTTTACTAAATAGAAGAGTAAAAAGATTCCAAAGAGAATTCTATAAGCCCCAAACCACTCTAGCGAATAGTGTGTTAGAAATTTTAAAAATAGTTTTACTGAAATATAGGCAGTTATAAAGCTTATAATAAAGCCAACTGCAAGTATGGTTCCATTAATAGTAGTAAAAGTATCGATATTTTTTAAAAACTCATAGCCGCTTGCAGCAAGCATAGTAGGAATTGCAAGTAGAAAGCTAAAATCTGCTGCAGTTTTACGGCTTAATCCACCAAGCATTCCTCCAACAATAGTAGAGCCACTACGGCTAGTACCTGGAATTAGTGCAAAGAGTTGGGCGACTCCAACGATTATAGCTTGTTTAAGACTTACATCTTCTACACTTCTAACCATTGCTTTCTCCTCTTTTTGTTTATAGAAGTACTCAACAATAAAAAAGATAACCCCACCTATAATAAACATATATGCTGAAGTGGCGACAGTAAAGAGCTCTTTAATTTGATGCTGAAAGAGAAAACCAATAATAGCTAATGGTAAAAATGCTACTATTACCTTTATCCATAGATCAATTTTTTTTAGATTAATCTTCTCAAGATAGATAAGCATAATAGCAAGTGTTGCACCAAGCTGGATAATAACTTCAAATGCAACTATCGACTCATTTTGTTTAAGCCCTAGAAGCTTCGAAGCAATAATCATATGAGCTGTCGAAGAGATTGGTAAGAACTCTGTAATCCCCTCTATAATCCCTAAAATAATACTATCAAATATATTCAAGAGTTGCTCCTTTTTTGTTTTACAATATAGAGTGTTATTAAGAGTGCAACAAGTATAAGTGTTATAATTGTAATCTCTTTAAGATATTTATGGATCAACTCTTGGTTTGCTCCTAAGAAGTAGCCAAGTAGAGTTAAAACAATTACCCAAATACCAGCACCCAAAACAGTATAGAGCGAAAATGTAAATGGTGACATTTTTGCTAAGCCTGCTGGAAAAGAGATATATTGCCTTATACCAGGAATTAATCGCCCTGAAAATGTTGAGATATGCCCGTGCTTCTCAAAGAATAGCTCGAGTTTATCTACTTTTTCTTTGCTCATAATTTTAAGTAAAAATTTTCTACCAAACTTAGAAGCCAATATATAATTAAACCATGCACCACTTAGGCTTCCTGCAGTGCCAGCTAGAATTACTAATGTTAAATTCATATCTCCTTTATAGGCTAAGTATCCTGCTGGAATCATTACCACTTCGCTAGGGAATGGGAAAAAGCTACTCTCTAAAAACATCAATGCAAAGATACCAAAGTAACCCATTGAGCCTATGGTTTGCACTAAATAGTTAATAATATCTCCTAACACTATCTGTCCTTTTTAGATTAAAAGAGCCATTATACTCAAAAGTTGTAAAGAGTTAGCTATATACTCTCTGTTGCACTCTCTTTGAGATTTGAAATTTGTTGTAGGTAGTCTGATATTTGAATTAGGCTAAAGGTTACTAGAAAGATCATTAAACCTGGAAAGAAGCTTACCCACCATGCAATCTCCATAACCGATTTGCCGCTACTTAAAATAGAGCCCCAGCTCATATTTGGAGGGGTAATACCCAGTCCTAGATAACTCAAGCCACTCTCTGCTAAGATCGCTCCACTTACACCAAAAGAGAAGCTTACAAAAAATATTGGTCCAAGTAGTGGCAAAAAGTATTTAAAGACTATTTTATAGGTTGGTACACCAGCAATTTTAAGTATCTTTATATATGGTTTTGTAGCAATTTGATAGCTTTGAGAGCGAATAAGTCTAGCAGTACCCATCCATCCAGTAATAGCAATTACGATAATTAGAATCATTGAAGAGGCTTCGATATAGCTTACAAGTGTTAAGAGTAGAAAGAATGTAGGAAATGTCAAGAAGAGATCAACAACAATTACAAATGTTTTATCCCAAAACCCTTTAAAGTAGCCTGCAAGTACTCCATAAATAAGCCCTATTAAAGAGGCAACAAGTGCTGAGCCAACACCAATAAGCAAAGAGACTTGCCCACCTTGCATAATGCGTGCGAGCATATCTCTACCAAGCCTGTCTGTTCCTAAGAGATGCTGAAATGAAGGGGCTTGCAAGATTGCACTCTTATCAAAAGAGTAGGGAGATAGTTTATAAAAATAAGGGCCAAGAAACGAGATTAAAATAATAGCTACAAGTAGTGCCACCGATACTTTAGGGAATGCTACTCTTTTCAAACTCTACTCCTTCTATTGCTCTAGTTGGTAGTAGCTAAGGGTGCTTTTGCCAAATCGCTTCTTTTTTGTTTTGTGGAGTTTTCCAATGCACTTTGGCATTTCAATATCGCTCATATGCTCTACAATTACCATCTGTACAAAAGAGTCATTAATGCTCTCCATTAGCTCAAGCGATTTTTTATAAATATCCTCCATGCCTTCACGAATACTAAAAGGGGGATCAAAATAGAAAAATGTAGGCTCTGCTTTATTTTGTAACTGCTTATAGAGTCCATTAAAGAGTTCGAAAGCATCTCCAAAAAGGATAGTTGCACGCTTTTTATCTATATTTTCGATATTATCTTTTAAGAGTTGTAGTGCTGTTTTATTTTTTTCAATAAAATAGCTATGCTTTGCTCCTCGGCTAAGAGCTTCTAGTCCAATCGAGCCACTTCCTGCAAAAAGCTCTACAAAATTAGCTCCATAAATATCAAAAGCGATAGTATTAAAGAGAGACTCTCTCAGTATTGCTTTGGAGCTTCTAGTAGTACTTATAGCTGGTATTGCTATCATTTTTCCTTTATATTTTCCACCAATAATAGGTGTTTTAAAATATTTAACTCTTTTAGATGCCAAGTTGACTCCAGAGTGTTTTTCTTTTGAGGCAACCGTTATGGTTGATATAGTACTTTTTTGGGTCAGTGTTCTCTACTTTTGGCTTCTCTAACTCTACACTATTTGTGCAAGCTGTAGCAAAGAGTATAAAAAGGGTAGCAAATATAGTAGATGATCTCATATTTTAC
>JALWMN010000102.1:187-4711 GCA_027083895.1 Campylobacteraceae bacterium | reverse complement strand
CTTTCAATGACTTTTGCAAATCTGCTGGATAGACTACAAATTTTGAGTTTTCTGAGGTTGAGAGACTCTTGAGTGCATTCAAATACTGCTCGCCAAGTAAAAAATTCATTGGCATCTGTGCATCACCAGTCTCATTAACACTCTCAAGCTCTTTAAGAGCATGTGCTGATGCTTCAGCATGAATATGGTGCACCTTAGCTTTAATCTTAGCAACCTCCAACTGCCCTTCTGCCTTTAAAATCTCAGCATTCTTTTCACCATTAGCACGAATCTCTAATGCTCTTCTCTCCCTCTCAGCTGTTGCTTGCTTCTCCATTGCCTTTTGCATAGACTCTGATGGATGCAGATCAACAATCTCAACCAAACTAATATCGATCCCCCAACGGTGGGCATCCTCGATAATCTTAGATTTTAAGACACTCTTAATCTTCTCTCTATTGGTTAGTGCCTCATCGAGCTTCATATTACCAACAATTGAGCGGATCGATGTCTTAACGAGTGTTAAAATTCCTCGCTCATAATTGACAATCTCATATGTTGCCTTCTTTGGCTCTTTTACCTTAATAAAGGAGACTGCATTAATTGTTACAAGAACATTATCCTTTGTAATAACCTCAAGATTTGGAACATCTAAAATCTGTTCTTTAATAATAACCTTTTTTCGAATCTTCTCATAAAAGGGGTGGAACCATACAATACGAATACCTGGCTTGCTAACTCTATTAAATTTACCAAGTCGTTCAATAATCCACACCTCCCCTTGCGGAACAGTATGGACAACAAAGATCATTAATACTGCAACTATAAATATAAGCAGAGGTACTAATAGTAACAGATAAACCATCGCACTCTTTCCTACCTTTTAATCTATTATCATTATAGCAAGATAAAATTAACTTTTAACCTCACGAAGTCTCACCGCTGGCACCTCAAAATGGTATTTTTTATGCCCCTGTGTTGACTCCTCTATAATTTTATCATACATATAGGCATCAAAAAGAAATTTTGGTGCACCCCCTTCAAACTCAAGTGTAAAGTAGACAATATGTACGGGTATCTTATGTCGCAATCCTATTCTAACAGTCTTGCCACTAGCCACCAAAGATCCTAGATCTTGAGGATCTCTTAAGTAAGGTATCAAGACGCTATAGAATCCATCAGGATCATTTAGACGCATACATCCAGAGCTATTATAGCGATACTTATTACTAAAGAGTCCCTTATTGGGTGTATCGTGTAGATAGACTGCATACTTATTAGGAAACATAAACTTTACATGCCCAAGAGCATTTAAAGCTCCAGGCTGCTGCACAAATCTATATGGAACTGGCCGTTTAGAGTGTTCATAACTAAAGAGCTTTTGAAGATCAGGCTTTACCTCTCGATTTCCAAGATAAGCCTTAATATTTACCTCCTCTAACAAGTTTGGATTACTCTTAAGAGCTGGAATTAAATCTTTCTTTACAAGATTATCTGGAATAGTCCAGGTAGGATTTACCACAATATACTCTAGTTGATCACTAAAGATCGGTGTTGGACGATCAAGTCTTCCAACCACAATATCACTGCTAAATCGCTCATAACCATTTTCATAAAAACGCATCTTAAACTCAGGTACATTCACCTCTATATAGGTATTACCAAATGTTGCTGGGTAGAGCTTTGTCTTATCCAAATTGACAATAATCTTCTTAATATAGTATGACTTAGGGAGATTAATATACCCAATAAGCTTATTATCAATATAGTCACCTCCTCTTAAATTAAATCGCTTCCGAAACCGTCTTATTGCATAGAGAAGATCTCTATCAAAGGTTCTATTTATCGATCCGCTTCTTGGAAAATCCCCCAATAGAAGTAGTCGCCGCTTAATTTGATAGATCCTCTTATCTCTCTGTTTATAACGAATTGTTTTCCCAAATGGAACTTTTCGAAACTCTGGAATCTGACGATAATATTGCAATATATCGATATAAGACTTATATCGCTGCTGCAATCCAACACTTGCTGCAAGAAGGGTATTGACTCTTCCTGATCGAATATAGCTATAGATTGTTTGAGCAGATGGCATCCCCTTAATTCGCATCTCCCAAACTGCATGGAGATCATGTTCTCTTTTGAGATCTTGAAGCTTCTTCTTAACAAGTGCCCAATCGACATCTCCCACGCGAATAAATCGAAGTAACCGTAAATATGCATCGGTTACAAGAATATCTAATCGATCCTTTTGGAGACTACTTAATCCTCCAGCATCGAGTGCATAGAGTAATCGTGTTATCTCATTTCTATGGAGAGGTTTATTTTTATAGTTAAAATAGCCATTCTCAAACGCCTTTGTTGCTTTCTCTAAATTCAAAGGATTATTAAGCCAAAGATACTCTCCGCCATTAAGCCTATAAAGCTGCATAATCAAGTTTTTGTAGGGTGTGTGCATACTATTGAGCAAAGAGAGATTTACTCCCCCAAAGAGTGCTATAACATTCACAAGAATTAAAAAAGCTATCCTTCTCATTTTGCAACCTCACTCAAACACTCTCTAAAGATATATTTATGATCCTCTGGTAGACTCTCAAAGAGAGCATTGGCTAAATTTCGTATCTCCCAAAGTGCACTCTTTGCACTCCTAAGTGTTAGAAAATTTTGTAAACTCCTTGCATTAATAGTCCATGTTAGCTCAGTTTTATAGCTCTCAGGTAGTGCATATTTTGCAATATCATTACTAATACCTTGTTGCAAAAGCTCTTGGAGATTATTGAGTGCTGCAATAGAGGCAGCATCAACCTTCTCATTTCCTGTTAATACAATAAACTTTGCTGCACCCTCATAATCATCTAATGCAAACGGCTCAATACTTTTTAACTCTTTTAGGGTATAACGTGTAGACTTTACACTCAAACTTGCAATTCTATGCCTCGCAAGCTCTTGCAAAAGAGCTCTACTAACTCCTTGTATATAAAAGGTATAGACTAAATGCTCAAGTGTTGAAGCGTGTTTATACTTATTGCCTACCCTATCGATAAGTGCCTTATCCTTTTCACCCCCACTATCACCCTTATCAAAACTCTGCCAACATGTACGGATTGCATGACTACAAACTTCTAGCGGAGTGTAATGTTTTAGAGTTACTTTCATTTTAGTCCCTTTTGGTACAATTAAGAATATTATAGCAGAATTTTAATATTTTTTAGTAAAAAAATTGCAAAAAGGTAAAATATGAACCCTTTTAAGAGGTTTTTTCCACTCAAAGAGGACTTCCGCAGCCCCTTTAGTAGAGATAGAGATAGAGTTATACACTCAAGCTCCTTTCGCCGTCTTGAGTATAAGACACAAGTCTTTATCAACCATGAAGGGGACTATTTTCGCACCCGTCTTACTCACTCACTAGAGGTTGCACAGATAGCTAGAACTCTTGCAAGGGCTCTTAACCTCAATGAGACACTCGCAGAAGTAATTGCTCTCAGCCACGATTTAGGCCACACCCCTTTTGGACATGTTGGGGGCGATGAACTTGATAGACTTCTTAAAGAAGATGGCTTTCATAATGGATTTGAACACAACTTCCAATCATTTCGCGTTTTAACTAAACTCGAAAAACGATACAAAGAGTATGATGGGCTCAACCTCTGCTACGCAACACTTGAGGGAGTTTTAAAACACTCCCAACCCTACCCAAAAAGCTTCTACCCAAAAGAGATAGAACAAATGTTCATGCTTGATTTCCACCCCTCTTTAGAGGCAATCTTAGTAGATAATGCAGATGAGATTGCTTATATTAGCCACGATATCGATGATGGGCTAAAATATAAACTCATCACCATTGATGACCTTAAGTCAAGCACACTTATCCAAAAGGCTATAAAAAGTGTAAAAGATGAGGGTCTTTTTGAAGATGAACAACTCTTCAGGCACCGTTTAGTGGCTGCAATTATTAAGATACTGGTCGAAAATACCATCAACTACTCAAAACCATTTACAGCCAAGCATGCAAACGATAAGCCACTTGTCTCCCACTTTAAGAGTGAGCAAAAACTCCCAATTGGACTTGATCCACAGTTACAAAAAGAGTTAAAGGAGCTTAAAAAAACTCTCTTTAACAAGCTCTACTGGCACGAGGCAATTGTAAAGCATATGTATGCTGGCAAAATATGTGTTCAAAACCTCTATCGTGCCTTTATGGATGAGAGCAAACTCCTTCCAAAACGGCAAAAAGAGCTTCTACAAATTCGACCAAAACATCGAGTCGTTGCAGACTATATTGCATCTATGACTGATCGCTACGCCTTAAAACTCTCACAAGAGATCTATGGAATTAAGTTTTAGATCAAACACGATACGCCTCGTATCGCTACAACTTTATAAGCCTATTTTCGCTATTATTTGCCAAAAATTACCAAGGATTCTACTTCGATGCAAAAGATTAAAAATATTGCCGTAATTGCCCATGTTGACCACGGAAAGACTACACTTGTAGACCAACTACTCCAACAAAGTGGCACATTTGCTGCCCATAAAGAGATACAAGAT
>JALWMN010000102.1:0-177 GCA_027083895.1 Campylobacteraceae bacterium | reverse complement strand
CTCACAAGAGATCTATGGAATTAAGTTTTAGATCAAATGCAATACGCCTTGTATCGCTACAACTTTATAAGCCTATTTTCGCTATTATTTGCCAAAAATTACCAAGGATTCTACTTCGATGCAAAAGATTAAAAATATTGCCGTAATTGCCCATGTTGACCACGGAAAGACTACACT
>JALWMN010000101.1:580-4745 GCA_027083895.1 Campylobacteraceae bacterium | reverse complement strand
TTTATGGTTGTTAGTTTGATCTCTATAAAAGCGGCATAGTTGCACCCTAGCTCTTAGTCCTAAGCTCTGAGCTTAATAGCTATATCGATTCTACAAATGAGCTTAGGATCTCTTTTTTATTGCCGCCAAAATTGATTTTGAGCTTATACTCTTTGCCGCTTTTGCTTACCTCTTGTACGCGTCCAATTCCAAAGACTTTGTGTTTTACAAGGTCTCCCTTTTTATACTCAACACTCTTTGTAAGTTTAAGTGAAGTGTTTTTGATTACTCCAGACTCTCCTAGGAAACGGCTCATTTTCACATTTTTTCGTTTGCCTCTGTAGAAGCGACTATCGATATAGCAAAGGGTTAGGCTCTCTTTTGCTCGTGTAAAGGCAACATAGGCTAAGCGACGCTCCTCTTCGATGTCGGTTGTTTCGCCAAGGAGAGGGAAGAACTCCTCTTCAAGCCCAATAATATAGAGGTGTTCAAACTCTAGCCCCTTTGAGGCATGTACACTCATAATGTTGATGGCATCCTCTTCGACTTGATCTTGGTCGCTTTGCAGTGTTATGTCGGCTAGGAACTTCTCTAAAGTAATCTCTGGGTCATTGATGATAGCATCTCGAAAGTATCCAAAGAATTCATCGATATTTAATACTCGTTCAAAGCCATCTATCATAGAGTTATAGTACTCTCTTAAACCTGTATGTACATCGAAAAGATTAATAAGCTCTGCAAGTTCTTCTTTTTCTGATTGAAGTAGTTTTATCTCCTCTATAAATTTACGGATAGCTGTTATTGCTTTTTTACTAAGGATCGATTGGAGCTCTTCGTCGCTAGCTGTGTTTAATGCTTGAAAGATCGATAGATTTTTTAACTCTGCAAAGCGTTGGATCTTTTCGATACTTGTTTTACCAATGCCTCGTTTTGGTTTATTAATAATGCGTAAGAGAGAAAAATCGTCATCGCTATTGCTAATAACTCGAAGGTAGCTGATGATATCTTTAATCTCTGCTCGTTCATAGAAGCGGATACCTCCAATAAGTTTAAAAGCTAAACCAGCTTTGCTAAAGCCCTCTTCGAGAGATCGAGAGAGTGCATTAATTCGGTAGAGAACTGCTATTTCGCTTGGGTTTACCCCTTTGGCTATGAGCTCTTGAATTTCAGATGCGATTGTATTTGCTTCGTAGACTTCATCGATTGAGTGCAGCACTCTTACAGGTTCTCCTGAGCCTTTATAGCTTATAAGCTTCTTACCAAGTCTTTTACGGTTATGTTCGATAAGATTATTTGCAGCATCGAGTATCTCTTGGGTTGAGCGGTAGTTTGTCTCAAGCTTAACCACTTTTACATTCTCAAAGTGTTTGTGAAACTCTAAGATATTACGGATATTTGCCCCTCTCCAGCCATAAATGCTTTGGTCGTCGTCACCAACAACACAGAGGTTATTGTGCTCACTTGCTAAGAGACGCAGAAGCTGGTATTGCAGTTCATTGGTATCTTGATACTCATCGACCATAATATATTGGTAACGGTTGCTTGTCTCTTGACGGAGGTCGTCATTTTCAAGTAGAATCTTGTAGGTTAGGGCTAAGAGGTCATCGAAATCAACTAAATTGTTCTCTAGAAGTCTTCTTTGATACTCTACATAGACTTTAGCAGCTTTTTTATAGTCTGATAGCTCAGCATTTTCAAGTGCCTCTTGTGGATCGAGCAAAATATTTTTATATTTAGAGATTTCGTGGGTTAAAAAAGAGGTTGGAAGATCGACTTTTAAATCTTTACAGATACTTTTAACCATTCGCTTTTGGTCATCGCTATCTATAATATTAAATGTATTTTTTCTATTGAGTTTACTTATATGGAGTTTTAAGAAGAGCAAGCCAAACTTATGAAATGTGCTTAAGAGTGGCATAGCACTGACACTACTATCGATTAACTTGAGAGCTCGTTGACGCATTTCGCTTGCAGCTTTATTGGTAAAGGTAAGTGTAAGTGTATTGAGTGGATCGATACCAATTTCGCCAATAAGGTATGCTAGACGGGTCGTTAAAGTCTTAGTTTTTCCACTACCAGCACCTGCAAGTATTAGGAGAGGGCCATCTATATGTGTTGCTGCTTCTCTTTGGCTACTATTGAGCTCTTCTAACATCTTCTACCTTCTTTTCAATAATTATACATTTTCTATTATTAAAGATTACTATCTTGTAAAAACGTATCATATTTTAATATAATTAATAATTATTTCTACTCTTAACTATAGTGATAAGATAATATTATAAATTTTAATGTTATTATATAATTGTAAAAGGAAGAGAAGGTTAAAAGGGGCGGTTTTGTTAAAAGATTTTTCGAAATTAGAGACATTTTTGGTGGTTGTTAGAGAGAGGAGCTTTTCGAAGGCTTCTTTGAAGCTTGGAGTTTCACAACCTGCGGTAACGCAGCAGATTAAGTATTTAGAGAGCTATTTAGATACAAAATTAGTCGATAGAAAAAAGAGTGGTATTAAGTTAACCGCTGCTGGTGAAGAGCTCTATAAAGTGGCAACAGAGTTAGAGAATGCAGTGGTACAAGCTGAGAATAGGTTGCTTAAGATACTCAAAAAGGATATTACATTCAATTTGGGTGCTTCCTTTACAATTGGAAACTATATTATTCCTGGTGAGTGTTTGCGAGATTTAAAAGAGATTATTGGGAATGAGGTAAAATTAACTGTAGAGGTAAGTAGTACTATTGTAAATAAGCTGAAAGATCGTAGCTTAGATTTGGGCTTAATTGAGGCACCAATTTTTGATGAAGATTTAGTCTATCGTAAATGGCTCGATGATGAGTTAGTTCTTTTTAGTAATACTCCTCTACCTAGAGTAGTTAATACGGAAGATCTCTATAATTTTGATTGGGTCTGTAGAGAGGAGGGGAGTCATACGAGAAAGATAGTACAAGATACTTTTCAAGAGCTAGGTGTTGCATGTAAAGATTTTAATGTTGTCTCTGAAGTTGGAAATACAACAGCTTTACTTAATACAGTTTTAAGAAGTAAACAGAACTTAGAGAGACCTATAGTTTCAATAATCTCTAAACATGCTATTGCTCAAGATGTTCTAAATAAAAAGCTCTATCAAGCAAGAATTAAAGGGGTTACAATGGATCGCTCACTCTATATTGTCTATAGTAAAATCAATAAGAGCAATCCATACATTGTAAGTGCTACAGACTTTATACTCTCTGGAAAGTGTTAGTAGTTTTTGAGCAAAAGAGTATCTACTCTTTTACTGTTTTAAAGCCTTTGTCTATCCAGCCATACTCTATTCCACCTTTAAGCTCATAAACTTTTTTAAATCCTAATTTATCGCTAAGCCAGTGTCCAAGTCTTTTGGTTCTATTTGCATGGGCACAGTAGATGATAAATGGTTGGTTTTTATCTTTTACTAAAGTGCCTAACTTATACATAAAGTTTGGAACATCTGCTCCACCATTTGGGGTGAAGAACATGACTTTGTGAGCCCCTTTAATAATACCACGCTCTTTCCACTCTCCAGGTGTGCGAATATCGATAACAGGTATGTTTTTCTTTTGCATCTTTAAGAGTGTTTGGGCATTGACCTCTTTTAACTCTGCAAAGAGTGAATATGTAAGTGTCGCTAGTAGTAGAAGTTTTTTCATTTTCTATCTCCTTTTTTTTCTTTTTTTAAATGATATCGTAACTTTATGTAGTTTAGATAGAGTGCAACTTACGTTGCAAAAAAATTGGAGTTTCTTGTTTATAATATTGAGAAAAATCAAAAGGAGTGAGCATATGAAACGTTTATTACTAACACTTTTACCGGCATTTATTTTTGCAGGGTCGAATACAGCAACTACAGTTGATCCATTTACACAAATGGATAAACTCTTTGAGATGCAAATGAAGCAGATGCAGCAGATGCAAAAGCAGATGGATGAGATGTTTAAAATTTTTGAAAAGAGTAATTTTAAAACGCCTCAAATGCCAGTTATCTTTAGCAGTGGCGGGATGATGAGCAGCGGTTTAAAAGATAAGGGTGACCACTATGAGTTAGATATTAAGATTGCGAAGGCTGCTAAAACGAATTTAGATGTAAAAACAAAAGATGGAGTTTTAACTGTTAAAGTAACGCAATCGAGTGTTGTAGATAAAAATAGTACAAACCAACTCTATAGAAGT
>JALWMN010000101.1:0-570 GCA_027083895.1 Campylobacteraceae bacterium | reverse complement strand
TCAATCTATGAGCACTTATCTCCAAAGCTTTACACTTCCAAAAGATGCAGATGCTGATAAGATTACCCAAAAACAAGAAGATGATAAAATCATAATAACAATTCCTAAGAAAAAAGCGTAGAGTCTTTATGGGCTCTTGCTATATAATATAATCTTAATAAATATACTATTATTTCTTCTAAGAAACATACTAGTCTGCTCTTAAATATCTATTAAATTTCTAGAACAACTATTACTTGATATGTATCAGTTAGATTTAAAGAAACTAACTTAACTTGACAATCCTAAAATAAAGAAGTATAATTTCTTAAAAGAAATAATTTTTTTAATAAGGCATCTTTTATGAAACTTGGAGAAAAAATTAAATTCTATAGGGAAAAAAGAGGTTACAATTTATCTTCTTTGGCTGAGAAAGCAGGTATAGCAAAGTCGACTTTACATAAAATTGAAGAGAATAAAACTAATCCAACGATAAATACTTTATGGGCTATAGCTACTATATTAGAGATTCCCTTTGGGGAGTTACTTGCAAAAGAGAGTGAAATTAAAGAAGACGAGATGAGTGTTGTC
>JALWMN010000100.1 GCA_027083895.1 Campylobacteraceae bacterium | reverse complement strand
CACGAAAAGAGCGGGGTGCTTCATGGGCTCTTAAGAGTTCGTGAATTTACCCAAGATGATGCCCATATTATCTGTACACCAGAGCAGATTAAAGATGTTGTCTTAGATGTAGTTGAGTTTGTCGATAGTGTAATGAAGAAGTTTGGCTTTAGCTACTCAATGGAGATCTCTACAAAGCCAGAAAAGGCAATTGGTGACGATGCCGTTTGGGAGTTGGCAACCGAAGGACTTAAGCAAGCACTCAAGAGTCGCAATTTAGAGTATGGTATCGATGAGGGTGGTGGAGCCTTCTATGGGCCAAAAATCGATGTAAAAATTACCGATGCGATTGGTAGAAAGTGGCAGTGTGGTACTATCCAAGTTGACTTTAACCTCCCACAGCGTTTTGAGATGGAGTATACAGATGAAAACAACGAAAAGAAGACACCTGTAATGATCCACCGAGCAATCTTAGGAAGCTTTGAACGATTTATTGGTATCTTAACAGAGCACTATGCTGGGGAGTTCCCAACCTTTATTGCACCAACGCAAGTTATCTTTGTGCCAATTGCCCAGCCACACGCAACTTATGCACAAGAGTTAGCAGCAGAGTTTGCAAAAAATGAAATAGATTGCGAAATCTACGATAAAAACGACTCTTTAAATAAGAGAATCCGCTTAGCAGAGAAGCAAAAAGTTCCATATGTTGTGATTATTGGTGACGAAGAGGTGGAAAATCGCACAGTTGCAATAAGAGATAGACGAAAAAAGGAGCAGTATAATCTAAAAGCCGAAGATTTTATGCTACAATTAAGAAACGAATTAAATGAGGGAGAGATTTGAGTAAGCAAGGTTTCAGAAGAGATAAAAAAGATAGCGTCATTATGAATGAGGCTATTAGGGATTTAGAGCTTAGAGTTATTAGCGAATCAAAAGGGCAACTTGGAATAATGGGCCGCAAAGAGGCCCTCAATGCAGCAGAAGAGGAGGGATTAGATCTAGTACTTATCTCTCCAGATGCAAAGCCACCAGTTGCTAAGATTATGGACTATAGTAAATATAAGTACCAGCAAGAGAAAAAGCGTAAAGAGGCAAAGAAGAAGCAAAAGAAGATTGAAGTAAAAGAGGTAAAGTTCTCTTGTAAAATTGCCCAAAACGATATAGATTACAAGGTAAAACATGCACGGGAGTTTTTAGAAAAAGGCAAGCATGTAAAACTTCGCGTATTCCTTAAAGGTCGCGAGATGGCAACACCTGAACTAGGGGTAGAGGTACTTAATAATATCTGGCCACTTCTAGAGGATATTGCCAATCGCGAAAGCCCGCCTAAACAAGAGGGTCGCTACATTAATATGTATGTGACTCCAAAGAAGAAGTAGCCAAGACTACCTCTTCAAAACAAAATGTGACACAGTTTACTACTTTAGTATTCAAAGTCAAATAGAACTTTTACCACACCTATCAATTTACCAACACTAACCTTAAACCCAAATGTTGTATTAGAATTAGCAAAGATTTAGCAAATGCTTTGTTTTAGGGTGTTTGCAAAAATTTTGAGGTTAATCCATAGGTTAATTGATGGATTTTTGCAAATACCCATAATTAAATGATTTACTAAAGGTTGTTAATCTCTAATGCAAATTTTTGGGATAGATATTTTGATTTAGAAAATCTCTACTAGGTTATACAATTAAGATCCTTAAAAATATTGAAGAATCGATAAAGAGCACTTATTCCTTAGAGAAGTTTTATAAAATCTAAGCAAATTAGAGATAAAGTAGGTAAAATACGCTACTCTTCCCTCCTATCTCCCTGCACTATTTAGTCCATTAATAAGTGCATTTGTAGCAATATCTAAATCATCTACATTATCTCTTTTTCTAAAACTTAAATCGTCATAACTACCACTATACTCATCAAAACCAACAACACAATTTACATCACCAGAGCCATACTCTGCCTCTGCACAAAATTGCCCATCATTTGTTTTCCCATATGTTTGGCAACTTGTATCGCTTGTAGTCTCTTCTGTTAAGAGGCCCTTAAATCCATAGCTCTTTAAAGTCTCTCTATAAAGTTGCGATTCACATACACCTGTTGGAACACTTTTTAAGATAACCACATAGGTCTTATCGCTCATCGATTCATCAGAATCGCCACCACATCCATTTATGCCTATCATCAATAGCGTACACACAACTGCAATTTTAAAATAGGACATATAACCCCTCCTCTTTCTGCTAATCTCTTACTATTATAGCGTATAATCTTAAAAAAACTCTATTTAGTATAGAAAATATATCCACAAAAAGGTTAATCTATAAAAATAGCTTTACTTTAAATAGCACTGCTGATAAACTGCTAATGAGACAAAAGCTTGATAGTTTTTATATAAAAATTTATGGTAGCTGCATGCTAAAAAGAGCACTCTATCTCAAAGTGCCCCTTACGTTTGCTCTTTTTCATACAATTTTTATGCATTTGCAAAGAGAAAATAAAACTTACTTTGAGTGAAATTAATCGTTTTCCAAAGCACTCAATCACTTTTTAATTAAGGCGGGTGTATTATATAAAAAAAGTATTGGAAAAAATATGCGTAAAGCTTTTTTGCTTCTCTTTTTAACAGCTTCACTCTTAGCTCTAGGGGATGCCCCAGCATTTGTTAAAGAGCTGCTTTTGCTCAACAATCCGCTCCTAAATAGCGGACACTACCGCTACAGCCCCACTTACACTATCGATAACTACTCACTTGGTCGGGAGTTTGAGCTCAATAAGCATTTTGAAACCTCACTCTATCTTAGTTACTCTAACTCCAAACAAGCAAAAGATGCAGAACACTTTTTTGGACTCAAAAGCACTCTTGGCTTTCACAACAGCTACTCTCAAGATATTAACTACAGCTTTGGTATTACAAGCCTCTTTCTAAAAGATCACAAGATGAGTAATGTTACTACCCTTTACACAAAGTTAAGGTATCAAAAAAAGAGCAACTACAATCCCTACTTTGAGACACAACTGCAATATAATATCTTCTCTCTCCCTTATGGATATACAGCACCTGATGGCTTTAGTGTTATTTTAGATGGAGGATTGAAAACAGATATTCTTCAAAAATATACCAGCTTCCCACTTACTATAAATCCCTATATGCAGATGGTCTTCTATAACCATACACTCAAAAAAGAGTTAGATTTTACCCACCTCTATACTCTTGGTTTAGGGTTTGGATACAACATTGGAGCATATTTCCCAAAAGAGTCCTTTTTCCACACAACCAAAATTGAGTTCAATGCACAAAAAACACTCTCTAATAGCAATTTTCGAGGATACAATCTTGGCTTTAAAATAAGCCTTTTTGATTTTTAGAGCCGCTCTTGTAAAAGCTTATTCACCACTTGTGGATTTGCTTTGCCCCCAGTGGCTTTGAGCACTTGCCCTACAAAGAAGCCAAAGAGCTTCTTATTACCCTCTTTATATTTTTTTACATTTTCTGGATTTTTTGTTATCACCTCATCAATTATTGGCAAAATTACAGCTGGGTCGCTAATTTGGATTAAACCCCTCTCTTTAACAATCGCTTTTGGACTCTTACCGCTGCTGCTTAGCTCTTCGAAAACCTCTTTGGCAATCTTTGATGAGATCATCCCCTCCTCTACCATTGCAACAAGTTCGGCAATATCGGCTGGAGTAAATTTAAGCTCCTCTAGGCTCTTCTCTTTCAGCTCTCTTGCTACATCGTTTGTTATGATATTAGCAACAGTAACTGGTTTATTACAGTGTTTGAGTGTCTCTCTAAAGAGTTTTGCAAGTTGCTGATCTCTCGCTAAAATATTGGCTGTTTGAGCATTAAGACCATACTCTTTTTGATACTCCTCAAAGCGACTCTGCTCCTCTTGGCTTAATTGTGCCATTTCGCCACTCTTTCCTTGATTTTTGCTCTTTACATCCTCTTTTCTAATCTCTTTTCTTTGCACCTCTTTAGAGACTTTTCTCTTTGCCCATGAATCTTTAAGAGGCACAATCAGGTTAAAGACGGGGTACTCATCGCTATAATCGATTGGATCCATATAGAAGTAGCCGTGTCGCTCAAATTGTAGCCGCTCATTTGGTTTCTCCATAACAACTGCTGGCTCCACAAGAGCCCCTTTGATTACTTTGAGTGAATTAGGGTTTAGATCCTCCATCCCCTCTGGAGCTTCAACCTTGTAGAGTCTATCATAGAGTCGCACTTCGATTTCTTTTGCCTCTTTAGCATCGACCCACTGTATCGCACTCTTTACCTTAATACCGCTTCTATCGTCGCCGCTTTTTGAATTAGGAAAGTATTTTGCCTTAATTTCTACAATATTGCCGTTACTATCTTTAATTACTTCGGTACATTCGATAATATAGGCGTGCTTTAGTCGCACTGGTTGCTTTGGCGTTAATCGGTAGTACCCTTTTGGTGGATTCTCTTCAAAGTCGCTTCGTTCAATATAGATCTCTTTAGAAAATGGCAATTTGCGACTCCCCTCTTTAGCGACATCATGTGGATAGTATGGTGCCTCTAAAAGCTCGCTACCTTCATAGTTTTCGATTGTAACCTTCAGCGGCTCAAAGACTGCCATTACTCGTGGTGCCTTTGTATTTAAATCATCACGAATAGAGTGTTCAAGTTGAGCAACATCAACAACTGAATTTGCCTTCGATACCCCTATTTGCTCGCAAAAATTAATAATCGACTCTGGTGTATAGCCGCGTCGTTTATAGCCAGCAATTGTTGGGAGTC
>JALWMN010000099.1 GCA_027083895.1 Campylobacteraceae bacterium | reverse complement strand
GACTATATTTTTCGAAGGGAGGTTAGATAAATATTTGGAGGTTTAAGCTGGAGGTGTAACACTTTTTAAAGTGTTACTAATAGTTACTGACACGGAGTTTTGAACGGTCTCTTTAATGGCGAACTTGCCTTTTTATAGAGTTTGGTTTTAATCGATAACTCCAAGTTTTGCGGATGCAAAACTTGATTATGGAAAAATCAATCCTTGCTCATAGCATTTGCTGTTAAATTGGCATACAACTGTTTTATCGTAATTAAGAAACTCCTCTTTTTTTCCTTCGTAATGCATTAAAGAGAGAAAGTGTTTCATAGCATTTATTCTAGCCTCTTTTTTGCTATCAGTATGGATTATATACCAAGGAGCAAAATCGAAAGAGGTTTTATGAAACATTATATCTCTTGCATTAGAATACTCTTTCCAGAGTTTTTGAGCTTGTGCATCGATAGGGCTTAGCTTCCACTGTTTAAGAGGATCGTTTTTTCTAGCTTCAAGTCGCTTGGCTTGCTCATATTTGGAGATGTCGAGGTAGTATTTAATAAAAATAATATCTGAATCAACAAGAAGTTTTTCGAAGTTTCCAACATCGTTAAGAAAACGTGTATGTTCCTCCTCAGTACAAAAGTGCATAACTTTTTCAACTCCAGCACGATTGTACCAGCTTCTGTTAAAGAAAACCATCTCTCCACCCGATGGAAGATGAGGCACATAGCGTTGGAAGTACCATGACTTTTTATCTCTATCACTAGGTTTGCCAAGTGCTACAACTCGAGCCTCTCTTGGACTTAAGTGTTCTACAAATCGCTTAATAGTGCCATCTTTGCCAGCTGCATCTCTGCCTTCAAAGATTATACAGACCTTTAAATCTTTTTCTATAACCTCTCTTTGAAACTTTACAAGTTCAACTTGCAGATTGTAGAGCTCTCTTTTATATATCTTTTTTTTCATGACTCTCCTCCATATCAATATCATCTCTTATCCATCTTTTTGGATCTAAAAAGCTCTCATCGTGGATATTGGCAAAAGAAGCTTTAAGCGTTGTAAAGAGGTTGCTATGTTGCTTCTCTAGTTCTCGTAGCCACTCTTTTGTATTTGCTCTTGCGTAAGGCATTTTGGTTTGTATTTGCATTGCGGGGCAAGCTTCGTCTCCAATAGTTATAAAACCATTTTCAGATGCAAAGTTTCTAAGCTGCTCTTCTCTAGCTTCAATAAGTGGGCGAATAACATGTACCCCTCGCTTTGCTTTATAGATTGGTGGCATAGAGCGAAGGCTTCCATTATAGAACATATTCATAAAGAAGCTCTCTACAGCATCATCTAAGTGGTGTCCAAGGGCAACTTTGTTAAAGCCATGCTCTATTGCGTATGTATAGAGTGCTCCACGACGCATTCTTGAGAAGTAACTACAATATGAGCTATTCTCTCGCATCGTCTCTTGAGAAATCTCGTAAATATTGGTTTCATAAATTTCGTATGGAAGCTTATACTCTTTACAGTGCTCTTTTAAAAAGGTGTAATCTTCACCATCCATACCGTAGCTTATCGTTACAGCTTGATACTCAAAATTAAAAGGAGAGTGTTGGTGCATATTGGCTATTAAGTGAAGTAGACTTAAAGAGTCTTTTCCACCACTTAGGGCAACTAAGACTCTATCACCTTCGCCAATGAGTCGATATTTAGCATTTGTTTTGCCAAAAACTCGCAAAAGTTTTTTAGAAATCTTTGCCCTTTTATGGTTCTTTAAACACTCTTTATTTTGCAATTTTCTCTACCATCTCTAAGATAAAATCGGCACTTATTTTAGCAGATTGCTCTAAGAATGCATCAAAGTCAAAACTAGCATCGTTATTGGCACTATCACTAATTGCACGAAGTATAAAGAATGGAACATTGAGGGCATCGCAAACAAGGGCAACGCTATACCCTTCCATCTCTAACGCATCTGCGTGGAATGTTGCTTTAATCCACTCCTTCTTTTCATTTGAGTTTATAAATTGATCTCCAGTTGCGATTGTTCCCTCTTTTAGGTCAATACCCTTCTCCTTGGCAACCTCTTTAGCAATTGCTATTAAATCGCTGTCTGGGTAGATATAGACTTTTCCCTCTGGAACATAACCATGTGGATGCCCAAAAGCTGTAATGTCTAAATCGTGTTTGCAGAGCTTATTTGCATAGATTAAATCTCCAATTTTAAGTTCTTCATTAATTGCCCCTGCTACTCCACTAAAGAGGAGCCTATCGCAACCAAAGTGTTCAATAAGTATCGTTGCAGTAAGTGTTGAGAAGGCACATCCAATCTTAGAGTATGCAATAACAAGCTCTAAACCTTTATATTTAGCTTTATAGTAGCTATTATCTGCATAATCGATACGGGTTATATCCTCTAAATTTTCTAAAAGAGGTTCAATCTCTTCTGGCATTGCACCAAGTATTGCTATTCTCATTATTGTCCTTTTATTTTTATCTATTCACAATGTGAATTTAGTGTGAATAAATGGTTATATTTTATTTTAACTCTTGCAGAGCCTGAATAGTTTTCTCTAACGTTTCCATATTGCTAATATTAAAGTGTGGCTTCTTGGTAAGCTTTTTATTGAGCCCTTTTAAGACATTTCCGTGCCCGAACTCAATATAGCAATCTACTTCGTCATCGATTGCTTGGATCGATTGCTTATAGAGTACTGGTTTTACCAATTGCTCTGGAAGAAGTTCTAAAGTTTCTGCTTTAGTGTTGTATGGTTTTGCTGTTACATTTGAAACGACTGGAGCTATGAACTCATCTTTTAATACCCTCTCTAATTCTACTTTAAATGGTGTCACAGCATTTGCTAATAGTGGGCAGTGGCTAGCTACAGACATATTTAGAAGCATTGTGCGGCGAGCCCCAGCCTCTTTAAGATGTGGTTCTAAGTTTACAAGATCCTCTTTAATACCAGCAATTACAATTTGCCCATCACTATTGTAGTTTACTGCCCAAACTTGTTTGCCTTCTGCTCTAGCATCTTCACAAAGTTTTTCGACAACATCATCGTTTAAACCTAAAGAGACAAGCATACCTACCTCTTGATCTTTACAAGCTTCAGCCATGAGTTTCCCACGAGTATGGACAAGTGCTACTGCATCGCTACTCTCAAGTGCTCCAACGGCTGCGAGGGCACTAAGCTCCCCTAAAGAGTGCCCTAGAGCATAGAGTGGTTTTATTGGCATAGCATCTTCGAAGAGTTTGTATGCCATCATACTTACAAGCAAAATTGCTGGCTGTGTAAATTCAGTTTTAGCTAAGTCATCATTTTCACTAAAGAGTAGACTCTTAAAATCGATTTCTGTTTTAGCCTCTGCCTCTTCTAGAACTCTCTTGGCTATTTCGCTATTGTTATAGAAATCCTCTCCCATTCCTACAGCTTGTGAACCCTGTCCAGGGAAGAGAAATGCACACTGAATTGACATATTAATCCTTTATATAATTTTTATAAATTGCCCCATCGATAGAAGCTTTAGCAATAGTCTCTAGCTCATCATCGTTAGAGATTATAGCTAAAACTTTTGCATCCCATAGGTAATTATCAGCTATACTTTGGAGCTCTTTTGCAAGTGCTGTTTGGGCAATGATATAGTTTGCATTTAAAGCATTTGCAAAAAGAGCCTCTTTTATAGTGTTAACCTTTATTGCATATGCTAAATTGTTCTTTGCACAATGTTTAGCAAGAAAATAGGGTGCACTAAAATCTTTAAGCAAGAGAATATCATTT
Organism: Campylobacteraceae bacterium; assembly: GCA_027083895.1. GTDB lineage: Bacteria > Campylobacterota > Campylobacteria > Campylobacterales > Sulfurovaceae > JAADEQ01. The sequence goes on along the minus strand of JALWMN010000099.1, from coordinate 1,002 downwards.
GGTGTAGTTGCTTCAATGTCATCAATTTTAGAAATAGTTATAAATTGTGGTGAATCTATATATTTACTTCCAAAAATCAGCACTATATCTCCTCTTTACACTCTTGGCAGTAATGACACTCTCCTTTTTTTATAGCCTCTTTTTGTGTAATGTAGACACCACATTTGCAGCACTCTACGAGTGTATTTGCCTCTTTATCATCTATGGTATCACTCTTTTTTTTCGGTAGCTTAAATTCACCACCAAAAAATTTATAGAGATAGTATAATACAACGAGTATGAGTATAATTTTAATAAAAATTCCCATTATTTAATCCATAAATAGTTTCTTTTTCCTCTACGAACTATATCATATTTGAGCTGACTATTAAGAGTCTCTATCTCTTTATAGACTCTGCTTCCTTTATAAAAGAGATACTCTGTTTCATTGTTGCTAACTTGTGCTGTTAAATCAAGTAGTAGTTTGGTATTAGAGACTGCTCTTGAGCTAATTAGTTTAAAAGGATTCGCTTTTAAGTTCTCTACTCGATCTTTATAAATAGTTACATTTGGCAACTCAAGCTCTTGACTCATTAGGCGTAAAAATGAGGCTCTTTTATTAATTGGTTCAGCTAATGTAGTTGCACTCTCATTCCATACAATAGCTAAAAGAAGCCCTGGGAATCCAGCACCTGTACCGATATCTAAAAGCGATTTTGGATGTGGGATAAATGTTGTTGGCAAGATAGAATCGATAATATTTTCAATAATTGCCTCTTTGGTTTTTGCTCCCGTAATATTATGTACACTATTATACCACTGTAGCTGTTCGATAAAGAGGTTTAGCTTCTCTATTTTGTGATGCTCTAACTCAATATCTGAACTCTCTAATGCTACTTTTAATGTCAAAATATTTCCTCTTTCATTCAAAATTCATAATTATAATAGGTGCCCCATCTGCTCTTTTTTTATACTAAGATACTCTTTGTTGCAGCTATTAGGCTCTATAATAAGAGGGACTCT
>JALWMN010000098.1 GCA_027083895.1 Campylobacteraceae bacterium | reverse complement strand
CTTGTAGAGTGAGCTTGATCTCTTTAATGTAGGAAATGTCTTACACCTGTAAAGTACATAGCAATGCCATGTTCATTTGCTGCTTCGATTACCTCTTTATCACGAATGCTTCCACCTGGTTGGATAATTGCTTTTACTCCAGCTGTTGCTGCTGCATCGACAGAGTCTCTAAATGGGAAGAATGCTTCACTTGCAAGACTTGCCCCCTCAATACTTAATCCAACCTCTTTAGCTTTTTTGATTGCACACTGAGCGGCATCTACACGACTAGTCATTCCCATTCCTATCGCAACCATTGCACCATCTTTGACATAGACAACACAGTTACTCTTCGTTAAACCTGCAACTTTCCAAGCTATCTCTAAATCTTGCAGTTGCTCTTTTGAGGCTTCCTCTTTTGTTACTAATTTTGCGTTATGTACTTCGTTGTCGCAGATACAGTCACTATTTTGATAGACAAAACCACCATCAATATGTTTAAAGTCAGCCTTGTCGTTGGCTCTTAGGAGTTTCTCGCTATTAAAGCTAAAGAGTTTGAGTCTTTTTTTCTTACTAAACTCTGCGAGAGCTTCATCGGTAAATCCACCAGCTATAATTACCTCTAAGAAGATTTCGTTCATCTTTTGAGCTAATTCGAGATCTACAATGCCATTTACCGCAACTACCCCACCAAATGCAGAGACGGGATCACACTTAAGTGCTTCTGTATATGAGTTTAAAAGCGAATCTTTGATTGCAAAACCACAAGGGTTTCCATGTTTTACAATACAGACTGCTTCTTTCTCGCCAAAACTTGTTGCAATTTTGACTGCACTATTAATATCTGTTAAGTTATTAAAGCTTGCTTCACCTTTAATAGCTTTAAAGTGTTTAGTAAAGAAGTTATCAAACTCATAGAGTGCACCACTTTGGTGTGGGTTTTCGCCATAACGAGTATTAAATACTTTGCTCCCTACAATAAACTGTTTTGCACCAAAACCATCATTGAATCTGTTATTCATATAGTTAGCTATCATACTATCATAGGCTGCTGTGTGCTCATAGGCTTTGATCATAAGATCTCTTCTAAACTCTAGAGTATCTTTTTTCTCTTTAAGTGCTTCTAATACTGCATTGTAGTCGTTGCTATCCGTTACAATAAGTACATCTTGAAAGTTTTTAGCTGCTGAACGAACCATTGTTGGTCCACCAATATCGATATTCTCAATAATCTCTTCGAAGTCATCTGTTCGCTCAATAGTCTCTTTAAATGGATAGAGGTTCACGCAGACTAAATCGATAGCCTCTACGCCAAGCTCTTTGGCCTGCTCTTGATGTGCTTTGTTATCTCTTTTGTAGAGAATACCACCATGCACATAAGGGTTAAGTGTCTTGACACGCCCTTCAAAGCACTCAGGGAATTTCGTGACTTCATCTATCTCTGTTACCTCAATACCTGCATCTTTAATTGTTTTATAGGTACCGCCAGTTGATATAATTTCAAAACCTAGCTCTTTTAGCCCTTTAGCAAACTCTACAATACCACTCTTATCACTCACACTCAAAAGTGCTCTCATTGAACATTCCTTGCAATTAAAATAGATTTTGTATTATATCTAATCTCGCTTTATGTATAATTTTGCCATATTTTCTAAAAGAGAGGTAGAGATATGATCATTATTCCTGCACGTCTTGCATCTTCACGTTTGCCAAATAAGGTATTGGCTGATATTGGTGGTACTCCAATGGTAATTCGTACAGCAAAAGCTGTTGCCAATGTTGATAGGGTAGTGATAGCCACCGATTCACAAGAGGTTGTAGATATTGCAAGAGAGTATGGCATAGAAGCTGTGATGACAAGCAGTAGCTGCAAATCTGGAACCGATAGAATATTCGAAGCAGCCAAAAATTTAAAACTTGCTCCTGATGAGATAGTTATAAATGTGCAAGCAGATGAGCCATTTATCGAAGAGAGTGTCGTAGAAGAGATGCTTGCAATAACTAAAAAGTATGCAAGTAGTAGTGATGTGATTGCTACAAGCTGCTATAAACGAGTCTCTAAAGAGATGGCACAAGATCCAAACTTAGTAAAAGTTGTTACCAATTTAGATGGTATGGCTCTCTACTTCTCTCGCTTGCCAATTCCATACGATAGAGATGGTAACCTTAGTGAGTATAAAGCACATTTAGGGCTCTATGGCTTTACAGTTGCAAAACTTGAGAAGTTCTGTAGTATGCAAGGTGGAGTACTCGAAGATATAGAGAAGCTAGAGCAGTTAAGAGTATTAGACAATGGGTATAAAATAGCTTTAACCGAAGTAGAGAGTAAAAGTTTTGGAATTGATACCCAAGAGGATTTAGCGAGAGCTCTTAAACTGCATACCCTATAAAGGAGTTATAATTTTTTATAAATGAAAAAGAGGGCAAATTGTGTCAAAAGGTACTCTAGTACCCAATGTATTAGGTTTTTGCTTTTGACTTTAAGCTTTCTAGCCTCTTGCTGCCTTTCCAAGATCCCACATAGGCATAAAAATTCCTAGTGCTAATAGGAGAACTAAAGCAGCAATCATTGTAAGCATGATTGGTTCAATATAAGCTGAGAGATTATCAATGATGCTTTGGAATTTCATATTATAGTAATCTTTTGCTTTTCCTAGCATATGGTCTAGCTGACCACTACTTTCACCCGCACGGATCATTTGTAAAATCATATTCTCAAAAAGACCTGTTTGTTCAAAAGCCTCTGAGAGTGAGAGTCCTCGACCAATATTTGTATTGATGCTCTCTAATTGCTGTTTTAGATATGTATTATCGACAACTCGTACAGCAGTTTCTAAGGCCTCTGAAACTGGAATACCTGCACGAATAAGAGCTTCTAGTACCAGTATATAATTATAAATATTAGCTAAGTAGACAACTTTTCCAATGAGGTAAAATCGTTTATCTGCTAAAATTTTATCAGTATAGAGTCGAAATTCGGGATTGGATTTATAAATATACTTCATAAATATAAATATAGCAACTATTCCAATAATAATAAATGGTCCATAATTATGAAAAAAACTCTCTGTAGCAAGTAAAAATTTAGTAGCCAATGGTAAATCTGCACCTAATTCGGTAAAAATATTTTTAAATTTTGGAACAACTTGTGTAATTACTACAACAAATGCTGCTGCCATCGCTAAAAGTACAGTAATTGGATAACGTATAGCTTTTAAAAATTTACTACGATTATCTCGCATTACTTCTAATATTTCTGCTAATTTTGTATAGGAACCAGAGAAATTTCCCGTAGACTCTCCTAATTTTGTCATTGCCATAACAATATGACCCATCTTTTCTTTATGGGGCTCAAGTGCTTGAGACATACTTTTACCTGCATTTATATCTTGAGCAGCTAAAGAGAGAATCTCTTTAAGAGCTTGATTTTTTGTATTTGCTACAATATCTTCTAATACATCATAGATTGGTAAACCAGCATCAGTCATTACTGCAATTTGACGAATTGCAGCAATTTTTTCATCTATTGAAAGTTTTTTTGATGAAAATGAATTAATCTGTTTTAATAGATCATCAAAAACTTCTGATGTAGGAGCACTTGTTTTACTTGTGCCTATAACAACTATGTTTGGAAGTTCTTGTTTTACCAATAAAGAGGCTTTAATAGGATTTTCAGCCTCAACAACTTTTTCATGCTTTTTGCCTCTATAGAGATATTCAACTTTATAATACATTCTTACAACCTAGCAACTCTGAATATTTCATCAATTGTTGTTTTGCCTTCAATTGCTTTATATACACCATCGTGAAACATAGGACGAAAACCCTCTTTATAAGCTATTTTTTCAAGTTCATCTTGATGTGCCTCAGCAGCTATTAGACGAGCCATATCAGAAGATATTGTTAAAACTTCTGAGATCATCTCCCTACCAATGTAGCCTGAATTATAGCACTGTTTACACCCTTTTCCTTTGAAAAATTGAGGTGTTGTATCAAATTGCATCTCTTCCATAATAGCATCTAATAATTTTTGTTCAACTGATGTTGGCTCTTTACAGTAAGGGCAGATTTTACGTACGAGTCTTTGAGCCTGAATAGCAATAAGTGAGCCACTTACGAGATAACTCTCTATTCCCATATCAATCATTCGGTATACAGCAGCAATTGCACTATTTGTATGTAGAGTTGAGAGAACTAAGTGACCAGTCATTGCTGCTTGAATAGCGATACGAAGTGTCTCTGTATCACGAATCTCTCCAATCATAATTTTATCTGGATCTTGACGTAAAATAGAACGCAATGCTGCAGCAAAAGTTAATCCAGCTGAATTATTTACCTGTACTTGTTGAATTCCACTCATCTGGTACTCAACAGGATCTTCTACAGTAATAATTTTATCTTTTACACTTTTGATTGCATTGAGTGCTCCATAAAGAGTAGTAGTTTTACCACTACCAGTTGGCCCAGTTACAAGAATAATACCATAAGGACTTTTGATAGCACTATTAAATGCATTATAGTTATGGTCATTCATTCCCATCTCTTCAAGAGTAATAAGAGCTTTTGATTTATCTAAGATTCTTAAAACAATCGATTCTCCAATAAGTGTTGGAAGAGTAGAGACACGAAAATCAAACTCTTTTCCTAAAATCTCTGCAGAGAAACGACCATCTTGAGGTTTTCTCTTTTCAGCAATATCAAGGTTTGAAAGAAGTTTAAGTCGAGAACTCAATGGTCCAAAGATAATCTTATCAAAGATAAATCGTTGCTGTAACATTCCATCTATACGATCTCTTACTATACAGTTTTTTTCTGTTACTTCTATATGGATATCACTTGCACGTGCTACTATTGAACTACGCAATATTAGTT
>JALWMN010000097.1 GCA_027083895.1 Campylobacteraceae bacterium | reverse complement strand
AATAGGTATGGGGGCTTCCTATCTATTCTATAAACTACTTGAGTACCAAGGGATTACCGAGAATAAAGATAAAGTTTATGATCTCCATTTTTTATTAATTGTTGTTGAATTTCTAATTATCTTTTCGATCTTAAGAAGTTTTCGAAAGTAAAAACTTGTTTTTTGTTCTTTTAGTATAGAGAAATTTACGCTGTATTGTAATAATTTAATTAGAATAATTAAAAAGTAAACCTTATTAAAAAAATGTGTTATACTTACAGAAAAAAAGGATAATTGGATGCAAGAGGGTAAAAGATCGCTTTTAACACTTGAAGCTCAAATATTTTCGCATGATGATGGTTTTACTATTGAGATAAAAAATAGCGAGACTGGTAAGAGTAGAGTAGTAAATAGTGTAAGAGATTTTGCAGAGTATTTAATCGAGAGTGTTAATAGTTCAATGTGTGATGATTTCACTGTTGTTTGGCATCCTTCACCAAAAGCGAAGCGAAGAGATATCGATTTAATAGGTATGCAGCTTGGAATGATGCAAGAGTGGATGGATAGAGAGTTAAAGATTGGTGAATCGTAAACCATATGTAGAGTGTAGTGAGAAATTGAAAGCAGCTCTATAGATCATTAGGTAAATTTACACTTCAGCTAGTACTTATAAAAATCTTTCTTAGTTCAAGCAGAGCTACTTATACTTCACTTGTTAAATGCAAGATTTACATTTAAGAGATAATTTGTGGGCAAATTGTATAAAAAATAACCACCATTTATAAAAAGTGCTATAATAAGGGTGTTAAGCTCTTTATCTAGAGAAATTTTGTGCAGTATAGTACTAAAGGATGAGTATGAAAAAGCTCTTACTTCTATTATTTGGACTCTTTTTAATTTTTCTACTAACGTACTTTTGTTTTATGTTTAAGTTTGAGGGTATCAGAGAAGATTTAATTACAAATACGAAGAGTGCTTTGGGGAATCAAAGAGCTACAATTAATGTAAATATTAAAGGGGATGGTCTTAAGACAACACGTATTATTACCCTTAAAGGTGTAGTCTCTAGCAAAGAGGAGAAGAAAAAGGCCCAAGAGATAGCAAAAGCAGTTGAGGGTGTAGCAGGAGTTGATAATCAGCTTATTGTGCAAAAGCCAAAGGAGTCTCCAAAGCCACAAATTGGAGAAGATCTTAAAGAGGAGATTACGAAGCCAAAAGTAGTTACTATGCCAATTCCAAGCCCATATACTGTTGCTGCAGTTAAATCGCAAGATGGAAAGGTAGTCTTAAATGGATATGTCTTAAATAGTAAAGAGCATCAAGAGCTTCTAGATGATGCCAAGGCTCTTTTTGGTGAAGAGAGAGTAAGCGATAATCTAAAAGAGTCTATTGGTGCTCCAGAGGCGTGGCTAGAGACTGCTAAACTTGCACTAAAAGGCTTAAAAGATCTCGATTATGGTGAGTTTAATATTAGCGATAATAACTTTACCTTTAAAGGCTTTATTGGGAGCGATGCAATGAAAAAGAGTCTATTAAGTAGACTAAAATCGCAAATCAATGGAGCATATAAAGGTGAGTTTTCAATCGAGGCACCTATGCCAATTCCAAGCCCATATACAGTTTCTGCAGTTAAATCGCAAGATGGAAAGGTAGTCTTAAATGGATATGTCTTAAATAGTAAAGAGCATCAAGAGCTTCTAGATGATGCCAAGGCTCTTTTTGGTGAAGAGAGAGTAAGCGATAATCTAAAAGAGTCTATTGGTGCTCCAGAGGCGTGGCTAGAGACTGCTAAAATTGCACTAAAAGGCTTAAAAGATCTCGATTATGGTGAGTTTAATATTAGCGATAATAACTTTACCTTTAAAGGCTTTATTGCTACCCCTGAGGCAAAAGAGTCTTTAGTGAAATCTCTTGAGAGCAAATTAGATAATAGGTATCACGGAACGTATGAGATTAACTCTTTGGCAAATAGTCAAGAGGAGCTTGTAGGTAATGAGCAGACATCTTCGAATCTACAAGTGCAGATTAATCAGTGTAAACGTCAAATTGATGAGCTTCTAAATAAAAAGAAGATCCACTTTGCAAACGATAGAGCAGTAATTAAAAAAGAGAGCTATAAACTACTTGAGAGTTTAGTTGAAATCATTCATAATTGCCCAGATACTATTGTGACAATAGAAGGGCATACAGACTCTGTTGGAAGTGCAAAATATAATCAAATCTTAAGCCTCAAAAGAGCAAATGCTGTCAAGAGTTATTTAATAAAAAAGGGTATTGCAAAAGAGCGATTACGAGCGGTTGGTTATGGAGAGACTAAACCAGTAGCAAGTAATGCGACACTAGAAGGGAGAAGAAAAAATAGAAGAATTGAGTTTAAATTTGAAGGAGTGCAACGATGAGTTATCTGTTACTACAAATATTGATTTGCCTTTTAATAGCTGCAATTATTGGGTTTCTTATAGGTTGGTTCTTTAAGCATCTAAGTTGCCGTAATCAACTTAGTGAGAGTGAACTCTTTTGGCAAAAAAAGGTTGATGAGGTAGATGCTCAATGGAATAAAAAGCTTCAAGGGGTTATTGGACAACATAAAGATGATCTCCGCATTGCTCATAAAGAGATCTACAATTTAAAGAAACTCCTAAAATCAGATAAGGAGCAGCAAGCAATTTTAGAGAGAAAGCTTAAAGAGATTGGTGAATATGCTGCAATAAAAGAGAAGGAGCTTAAGGGACTTCAGGATGAGAGGGTAAAACTTCAAAATTTACTCTTAAAAAGCAAAGATGAGTTAGCAAAGAGTAACATGGAGTTAGAGGAGTATAAGCGTAAAGTTCAAGAGCTTACAAGTAAAAATGGGCAATTTAAAGAGGAGATAGAAAGCCTAAAGAGCACAATTGCTATAAAAGAGAAAGAGTTAGATACTTTAGAGGCGAAGTTTGAAGATGCTTCAAAAGAGGATGAGGCAAGATTAAAGAGTTTAGAAGATGAACTTAAAAAGAGAGAGCGTGAGATTGAAGAGTTGCAATATGAGTTAGATGAAGCAACTTCACAACTTAAGGAGTATGCTCAAAATAGTGAAGAAAAAGAGATGGAGATTGAGAATCTTCGAGCTCTTTTAGGCACAAAAGAGGATGAGCTTAAAAGTGTAAACAGTAAGATGGAGATGGTAGCTAAAGAGTTAGAGGGGAAAGTATCGAAACTAAAAGAGTCATACGCATTACTTACAACCAATCAAAATGATGTAGAGAGACTTAAAGGTGCATTAGCACAAAAAGAGAGAGAGTTAAAGGATTTAGAAAATAGAGTCAATCAACAAGACAAGGAGATAGAGCAGCTCAAAGAGCAACTCAAACAGGGGGAGTTTGAAGTAGAAAATACATATAAACAGTTTAATGCATTAGAAGAGAAGTATAAAATGTTGCAAAATGAGTCTGCTCAAAAAGAGAGTGAGTTATTAAAAGCTTCAGAGGAGATTAAACGTTTACAAACGCAACTTGCTACGATTCAAGAGGAGAGTAAGTTAAAAGCCAAAGAGTATCAAGAGGGGCTAGAGCAAGCTAAATTTGAGGTAGAGAATGCCTATCGAGAGCATAATAGAGTTGAACTAGCATATAAAGAGTTAGAGAGTGCAAAAGCACAAAAGGAGAAAGAGTTAGAAGATGCAAAGAGTCAGATTGCACAATTAAATAAAGAGATGCAAGATAGAGATGCTCAATTGGTTGAGTCACACGCACTTCTATTGAAAAAAGAGAATGAAACGAGTGAAATGAGAACATCGATTGAGGAAAAAGAGCATCAGCTACAAAATATGAGAGAGCAATTAAGACGGGTTAAGGATGAACTTGCTGCATCTAAAGAGAATTTAAAAGAGAAAGAGAGAGTATATCAAGAGAGAATTCATAGCTTAAAAGAGACTCTTGAGGAGTCAAGTAAAGAGCATGAAAAGATTGTAGCTGAACTAAAAAGAATAAAAGATCTCAATACAATTAAAGAGCGTGAATTAGCTTCATTAAAGAGTAGATTAGAAGAGATTTCACAAGATTTAGAGCGAAAAAGTTCTCGTTTAAAAGAGTTGCAGAGCCAACTTGCAATTAAAGAGAGTGAAGGCAGCAAAGCCAAAATGGTTATTGAGCATAAAGAGAAAGAGTTAGTAGAAGCAAAAAATGAGTTAGCTACTTTAGAAGCAAAGCTACAAAGAAGCAAAGAAGAGCTTGAGTCAAAGCTGCAAGAGGTAAATGAAAAGCTACAAAATTGTGAAGATGAGAAGCAAAGTGAGATTGATGAAGCTAAAGAGACTATAGCAGCACTCAATAGCAAGATTGAGAATCTTCAAGAGGCAAAAGAGAGTACGTATAAGCCGTTGCTTTTAAGTGAACCACGAGATGGTAAAAAAGATAATTTACAACTTATAAAAGGGGTAGGGGCTGTTTTAGAGAAACTTTTAAATGATCTTGGAATTTACCATTTTGATCAGATAGCAGCTTGGACGCAAAAAGATATAGATTATGTGAATGAGAGATTAGCCTTCTCTGGAAGAATAGAGCGAGAAAAGTGGGTAGAGCAGGCTAAAGCACTTGCAAAAGGGGAAGAGACAGAGTTCTCTAAGAGAGTTAAGAAGGGTGAAGTACCTACGAGTCGAGATAAATAGTGGAAAGTTCGAATTACTTTAACTCTCTAATTGAGTAAGAGAGTACTCGCTTGGGGTACTTCTGTTTAAGGTATTGGTAGATCTCTCTATCTTTTTCGCCGCTATCGCCAAAGAGATGCCACTTAGTCGATGGAAATTGCAAGAAGAGTTGTTCAATCTTTTGGACTTTGTATTTAAACTGGTTTTTGGGATCTTTATTGTTTCCATGGAACTGTTTAAGTAGAATAATTG
>JALWMN010000096.1 GCA_027083895.1 Campylobacteraceae bacterium | reverse complement strand
AGATAAAATTCCTCAAGAGAGTGGCCTCAATTACAAAAAGCTTCTAAAGGAGATAAAAGAGGCAGAAGAGAAATTAGAAACAATCAAAAAGAGTCGTGAGAGTGTAGAAGATAGTGAACTTAAAGAGGCAATAACAGTTGCAACCAACAAAGCAGAAGATATTCTTGCAACTATTAAAGAGGATCCAAAAGATATTCGTATTGCTAGAAAATTTATGGTTGTCTATCTTGATGGTGTAAAAGATGTTATTAATAGATACAACTCGATTGAAAAAGAGAGTTTAGATAACAGCTTCCGTCAAAGACTCGTCGAGCTCTTGCACGAAGCTGCAGAGCGTTTCGATAGAGAGCTTGATAGACTCAAATCAAATGAAGTATTCAATTTAGACGTCCAAATAGATGCATTAAAACAGCAATTAAAGGAGTAAATTAGCTAAGTATATAGAGCTTAGAACTAGTAGTACCAAAATAGCTTTTACAATGCAAATGTGTGTTACTAATTTTGAGCTCTTTGTTCAAGATAAAGATTAGGAGAAAATATAATGGAAACAAAAGTAAAAGAGTTAATAGAAGATGCTGTAGAGAAAAAAGAGGCAAATCCTCCCGCCATTTTACCTGAAGAGGAGAGTAAACTCCAAGAGGCTTTAAAGGAGATAGATATCCATGATAGAAACTCAGTAATCTACTTTGGATCAAAAGCCCAAGAGAAGTTAGATGATATATCCAATCGTATGCTAGAAGGTGTCAAGAATAAAGATACTGGAAAAACAGGAGAGTTGCTTAATAATATGGTAGCAACAATCCGTGGTTTTGATATCGATGAGTTAAATCCAAATAAAAAACTGAGCTGGTGGCAAAAACTTTTTGGTGCAACAAAACCACTTGCAAAATTTATACAAAAATATGAAGAGGTGAAAGATCAAATAGATGAAATTGCTAAAAATTTAGAGAAACACAAGGCAAAACTTGTAACCGATGTAGTTGCTCTTGATAAGCTCTACGAAGCAAATTTAGAGTACTTTCGCCAATTAGAGATATATATTCAAGCTGGAGAGATGAAACTCAAAGAGCTTGAAGAGAAGATAATTCCAGAGTTTGAAGAAAAAGCAAAAGATGGCGAGATGCTTGCAATCCAAGAGCTTAAAGAGATTCGAGGATTTAGAGATGACTTAGAGCGAAGAGTACACGACCTTAAACTCTCGCGACAAGTTGCTATGCAAGCACTACCAAGTATTCGATTAATTCAAGAGAATGATAAGTCGCTTATTAATAAGATTGGCTCAACTTTGGTAAATACTATCCCTCTTTGGAGAAACCAGTTAGCCCAAACAGTTACCATTTTTAGAAGCCATGAAGCTGCAAAAGCTATTAAAGAGGCAAATGATTTAACAAACGACCTTCTAGAGGCAAATGCCGAAAGTTTACGAGAGGCAAATGCAGAGGTTCGTCGCCAAATGGAGCGAGGGGTATTTGATATTGAGAGCATTAAAAAGGCGAACAATACACTTATTGAGACACTCAATGACTCTATTAAAATTACTCAAGAGGGTAAAAAAGCAAGAGCAGCAGCTGAAAAAGAGTTAATAGAGACTGAAAAGGCTCTAAAAGAGGCTCTTTTAGCTACAAAAGCAAAGCAAGAGGAGCTTGCAAAATCTAAACCAGAAGCGATTGAGAAAGTATAAGAGACTAAATAGAGTGAATCTAAAGCCACATGCTGGCTTTGCAAAAGTTGGGAGAGTTTAAAATGAAACCACTTTTTATTAAAGATCCAATCTACCTTAAACATGATACAGGAGAGTCTCATCCAGAGTCGATAGAGCGTCTTCTTGCTATCTATAATGAAACTGCTGCATTAGAAGATGAATTAACCATACTTCAACCACAAAAAGCAACCAAAGAGCAGATACTTGAAGTTCACACAAAACTACTCTACTACAGTGTCGAAGAGGCATCTAAAGAGGAAAGAGCAATAGATGCAGATACAGTATGTTCAAAAGATAGTTTCGAAGTAGCCCACTACGCAGCTGGAGCTGGAATTACTGCAATAGATGCTATAAGAGATGGACTCTCAAATTTAGCCTTTTGTGCTATTCGTCCACCAGGCCACCATGCTACCAAGCATAACTCTATGGGCTTTTGTCTCTTTAATAATATTGCTATAGCTGCCAGATATGCTCAGAGTGTTGGATATAAAAGGGTCTTTATTATCGATTTCGATGTCCACCATGGCAATGGTACCCAAGATATCTTTTATGATGATGATAGTGTCTTCTACTTTAGCACACATCAAGCATTTGCCTATCCTGGGACTGGAGATCCAGAAGAGATAGGTATTGGTAAAGGAGAGGGGTATACATTTAACTATCCACTTATGCCAAACTCAGGTGACGATGAGCTCTTAGATGTTTACAATAATGAGCTTCCACCACTTATAGAGGGATTTGATCCAGATATTATTTTAGTCTCAGCAGGGTATGATCTTCATGAAAGCGATCCTCTAGCTACACTTGATATTACTCATGATGGTATTCGATCGATGGTAGAGAAGATACTCTCCCTAAATCAAGATAAACCTAAGATATTCTTTTTAGAGGGTGGATATGATCCTACTGCCCTTGCCTACAATGTCTATTTAACACTTGAAGTTATGATAGAGTACGCCTAAAAAAGATACTCTACATACGCTTTGAGCTATTTCGATCTGCTCTTGAGAGTGGCTTTGTTAATGTTGTTTGTGGACCTAAAAGCTCTGGATCATGCTCATTACTTTCGAGACTAAATGGTTCTGGTTTTAAATGAGACGCTCTTTTACTTCTTTTTGAGACCTTAATAGTCGCATTCTCTTCTAATGGCATAATGGTAGTTGAAGCTGCATTGCTCTCATCAAAAACTTCTACTACCGGCTCTGCTACTTGAGTTTTCTCTTTTTTTGGAGCATTAAGCTCTTTTTGACTAACACAACCAGTTGCAATTACTACAGCAAGAAATCCAACTGCTACTTTCATATACATAGCGATCCTTTCAAGCTTTTCTTAAGAAGATTTTACTAAGATATCTTAAATGTAGGATAAAATCCTAAAAAATTGAGGAGATTTTTTATGGAAATTATTGTAAATGGCGAGAGTCAAAATATTCAAGAAAACTGTACAATTGCAGAGCTTTTAAATAAGTTGCAAGTTCGAGAAAAAACGATGGCAGTAGCAGTAAATATGGAGATTGTAAAAGAGAGTCAATGGGAGCACCATAAGATTAAAGAAGGAGATAAGTTAGAGCTTCTACACTTTGTTGGTGGAGGATAAGTTTATCCCAAATTTTGCATAAGAAGGTGCATTAGATCTGTTAGTACTTGGTAGCAGGGGTGTTGAAGGAAAACGTAGACACACCTGAAGGGTGAGAAGCGTTAAGCAAAGGCAAACTGCTTTGCCTTTGTAGCTTCGAAACCAAAGCGTTGTGAGCAAAGCGAACCGCGGAGGCAAAAGCGTTAAGCAAACGACAACTGCAGGGACGCTATGCAAGGGTGCATAAACGCTTACCCGCTCACAGCTAAAAAGTTAAAGCAGTTTAACTTTTTTTAACGCTGTTCGCCGTTTGTATCTTCGAAACCAAAGCGTTGTGAGCAAAGCGAACCGCGGAGGCAGAAGACTTTTCTTCAATGCCCCAATGCCTATGACTTATACAGACAGAGTATTAGTTAATGCAAAATTTGGGTTTATATTTTATCCTCAGATTTTTTTAGTGGGTTCTCTTCTAGAGTTGTTTGTGGACCTAAGAGCTCTGGATCATGCTGATCACTACTAATACTATATGGTTCAACCTTCTCTTCTACCTTCTTAGATACTTTTTTTACCTTTTTTTTCACGACTCTCTTTGTCTCATCTACTTTTTTTGCAGCTATTGAGCCATGCTTGAGCACCTTTTTCTTTTTTACAACTTTTCTTACAATACTCTTTTTTCTCTCAAGTGGAACTACTTCAATCTCCTCTTTATCTACTGAAGCTACCTCAATATTTGAAGGCATATAGAGGGGTTTTTGCAGTGTTTTCTCTTGCACTAAAATCTTCTTTTTTCTTATACTCGTTTTTTCTCTAGAAGTTCGATCTAATTTACCAATTTTATTTTTTACTTTGACCCTCTTATATCTTCCATCTTTCATCTTTGAATAATAGATTCTCTCTTTAATTTTATCTACTAAACAGCCATTTAAAACAAAACCAATTCCAATTGCTAAAACTATTAATCTTATATTCATTAAATACACCTCTTCATTTTTTAATATTATATACTATTAAAAATTAATCTTCTCTTTTTAGTCCAAATATTGCAGTAAAAATTTTAATGTTTCGTTAAAAGTAACTCTATTACAGTAACACACTCAAGGTAGAGCCCAAAGAGTAAAATTTTTGTATTAGAAGGTCCATCAGATGTGTAGGTGCTTGATAATAGAGATGATAGAGGAAAATGCAAACACATCCGGAGTATGAGAAGTGTTAAGCAAACGACAACTGCAGGGACGCTATGCAAGGGTGCATAAACGCTTACCCGCTCACAGCTAAAAAGTTAAAGCAGTTTAACTTTTTTTAACGCTGTTCGCCGTTTGTAGCTTCGAAACCGGAGCGGTCGGAATGAGCTTAGCGAATGAAGCCGCGGAGGCAAAAGCGTTAAGCAAACAACAACTGCAGGGACGCTATGCAAGGGTGCATAAACACTTACCCGCTCACAGCTAAAAAGTTAAAGCAGTTTAACTTTTTTAACGCTGTTCGCCGTTTGTAGCTTCGAAACCAAAGCGTTGTGAGCAAAGCGAACCGCGGAGGCAAAAGGCTTTCCTTCAATACTCAAGCTGTCAATGACCAGTTATAGATAGAGTACTGGC
>JALWMN010000095.1 GCA_027083895.1 Campylobacteraceae bacterium | reverse complement strand
CACCATTTGGATTATTTATCTTCAATAGTCTCTTGCTTATATCCTCTAAATTCACTCTCTCTAAGATCTCTAACACTTTTTGCTCATTCAATTTATCCTCTCGCAGCAAAAATGCCAACCCCTCATCTACTAAAAATTTTGCATTATAGTATTGGTGATCACCTACTGCATAGGGGTACGGAATAAAGAGTGTTGGTAAACCATTTGCCACAAGCTCCCAGAGTGTAGAGGCACCAGCTCTTGCTATAGCAAAGTCAGCTTTAGCCATAATTTCTGGCATCTCTTTGGTAAAGCCAAAAACTTCAGCTTCAATTCCTAACTTTTGATACTCCTCTCTTACACTCTCTAGATTCTTCTCGCCCGCTTGGTGGTATATTTTGATACCTTTTTTATTTAACTCTGGAGCAATTTTAAGAGCAAACTCATTTAAAGCTTTTGCCCCTTGCGAACCACCACTAATGAGAATGGTTTTTAGCTCTCTTCGCACTCTTGAGAGATCAAAAAAGATCCTCTTTGTTGGATAAGCCTTAATTGGCGACTCCTCTTCGTAACTTGAAAGAAAGTATCTCGCATAGGGGCGAAGCAACTTATTGAGGCTACCAACTGCAGCATTTTGCTCATGAATCACTAAAGGTATTCGTAAAGTCAATGCTGCAATAGATGCAGGTGCAGCTGAGTACCCACCAACACTCAAAAGAGCTTTTGCATTTTCTGCTTTTAAAATTTTTCGTGCCTTGAGTACCTGCTTTAGCAATCTCCAAAGAGCTAATACTTTTCCTAACTTCCCCTTGTCAACTACACTTGAAGAGTCTAAAAAGTACCTTTTTTTAAAACTACTATCTCCTTCAAACCATTCTCTATCTTGCCCTCGAGTAGAGCCAATATAGACCATATCTCTACTTATATGCTCTTTTACTGCAGCAATAATTGCTAAGTGTCCCCCAGTTCCACCACCAGTTAAAATGATACTCACTACTTTATCCTTTTGGCTAACATCAAAACCATACCAATAGCTGTAGCAGTTGCAACAAGTTGCGAACCACCATAACTAAGTATAGGTACTGCTATTCCCTTCTCTGGAATGATTCCAGTAACTCCAAAGAGGTTAATTGCTAAACTTAAAAAGAGAATTATACCAACACCATATGTAAAATAACGCTCCATAAGAGAGTCTAATCTCGATGCAATCTTAAAAATTAAAGCAATTATATAGGCAAAAAGGAGCAAAAGAGTAAAAAGACCAAGAAACCCTATCTCTTCACCTAATCCTGCAAAGATAAAGTCGGTGTGCACTTCACTAATAAAACCAAGTTTATACTGCCCAGCACCTATGCCATTGCCCAAAAAACCACCATTCTCAAAAGCATAGCGTGCATTTACAATTGGTAAAGCCTCTGTGGTATCTGTAACCCGCATAGTTTTTGCAATAGTCTCAGGCAGTAGTGAAAGAATAGAGTCTTGTACACCAACCCACCACCCCTTAAAACGGTTAATTCTATGTGGAGCAATCACAATTAACAGTACTACCAAAAGAGCAACAATACCCCCTAGTGTTAAAAAAAACTTTTTTGATCTCCCCGATAAAAAGAGAAGTGCAAGTGTCGTAAAGAGTAAGACTACAGATTGTCCTAAATCTTTTTGAGCAACTGCTAATATGAGTATTGCAAAGCCTAAAAGTATAAAATATGGAAGTATAACTCTAAACTCATCCCAAATACTTTTTGTCTTTACTAAAAGGGTATTCTTTCGCTCCAAACTCCATGCAATAAAGAAGAGAAAGCCATACTTAAAAAACTCTGTAGGTGCTAAAGAGACAGAGCCAACCTTAATCCATCGCTTTGCTCCTTTGACACTCTTTACTAAGCTCTCAGGCATAAAAACCATTGCTATAATAATGATAAAAAAGAGAATAAATAGTGCAAATCCTAATGGTGTAAAAAACTTGTTTGGATCTAAATTCGCAATATAGGTCATAAGTAGTATAGCAATAATAACAGCAACGGTATCTCGAAGTAAAAAGTAGTTTGCCGAAACTCCCAAATAGAGTGCTGGATAGAGTGACATTGAGTAGACTGAGACTATAGAGAAGAGCATTAAAGCAAGTGTCGCCATATAGAGCCGATGTCTCATAAATATAACCTTTTTTGCAAAACTATCTCTTAATTTAAAAAATTTAACAGATATTTTTGAGATTTAGTATCTTGAAACGATATTTTTTATTAATTAGTATGAAAATTATGCTATTATAACAAAAAATATATCAAATAGAGTAGTCTTCTACCCTTATAAAAGGGTTTTTTCTTTTTATTTTATAAAATTAAGAATATACTTTAGAGGTTCTATGGCAAAACAAGAAAGTAGAAATATTCATCCAATAGAAAAGAGAGTAAAATATATTGTCATCTCTATGCTTATACTCTTTCTTATTATTACCATTCGTATCGCCTACTTAGCAGCTCATGGCGAGAGTAAAATAAAGGTAAAAGAGATAAAAGATAGAGCTCTTCGTGGCAATATTATATCGCAAGAGGGATATACTATTAGTAGATCGATCAAGACATATAGTGTCTCGATCCATACAAAATATCTCGATCCAGCAAAAAAGGAGTTCTTCTTACGACTCTTTAGTATCTATAGCAATATCCCATTAGAAAAACTACAATCTAAATTCTATACAAAAGATGGCAAGAAAAAAGAGGGGTGGATTCTTCTAGCTGATGATGTTGATGCAAAAACTGCAATATTCTTAAAAGAGTTAAAGTATAAGCTCAACCGATTTAAAGTCTTTCGCAGTCTTGGGGCAAATAAAAATTTCTATTATGGTTTAACTATCACAGAAAAGGGTGAAAATAGAGAATACCCACTCAAAGAGGCACTCTCTCCTATACTTGGCTACACAAGACCATTTTATGAAGATGGCTATAAGCATATAGTAGGCTATAATGGTATAGAGAAGTTTTATGAAAAGTATCTTAACCATAAGCAAGATGGCTATATTAGCGGAAAAAGAGATGCTGTAGGATATGTGATTCAAAATGCAGATACAATCTATAAAAGAAAACATGATGGATACTCTCTTGTTCTAAACATTTCACTTGAATTACAAAAAAATATCGATCTCATCTTAGATACCTACAAGCAAAAACTTGGTGCAAAAGAGATTATCGCAGCAGTAATGCGATCGAAAGACTCAAAGGTCTTAGCACTTACCTCAAGCAACCGCTACGATCCGCTCCACATTAAAAAAGATGAAATTGCCAATTTGCAACCAAAAGCAACAACCTACGCTTATGAGCCAGGCTCTGTAATGAAGCCAATAATCTATAGTTTGGCACTTGAGAAAGGTACAATTACTCCAGATAGAGTCTTTAATACCTTTAATGGAAAGATGTGGATTGGAAAATATAAAATTACAGATGATGAACCTGCTTCTGCTCTAAAGGCAGAAAATATTATTGTAAAATCGTCCAATATTGGAATCTCACAAATTGCATGGACACTTACAAATAGAGAGTTTCGTAATGGTCTTTTGCGATTTGGTTTTGAAAAAAAGAGTGGCATCGATATTGGGAAAGAGGTAACTGGTCGTTTTTATTCTTTACGAAAACTAAGAGCTCGAATCAATAAAGCAAGCAACTCTTATGGCTATGGAATGGTTGCAACTTTTGCTCAACTCCTTAAAGCATACAATGTATTTAATAACGATGGTGTTTCAGTAACTCCACGTGTCGTAAACTATATAATGGATGATCAAGGAAGAAAGTTTTACCTTAAAAAGGATTATACAAAACTTGCACCAATCTCTAAAGAGACAGCAAATATTGTAAAAGAGACACTTAAAAAAGTGGTCGAAAGGGGAACTGGTATCAAAGCTCAAACTGAGGGTTTAGAGATTGGCGGGAAGACTGGAACTGCTATGATTGCTGGAAAAGGAGGATATGAAAAACGTTACCACGCTAGCTTTTTTGGATTTGCTAACGACCCTGAAGGGAATAAATATACAATAGGTGTCTTAGTTATTGAGCCTGACTTTGCATACCACTTTGCATCTTCAAGTGCCGTTGTTGTATTTAAAAAAATTGTTGATGCAATGATCGAAAAAGGCTTTTTAAAACCAAATCTTAATAAGCTCCAGCAAGAGCAGTTAGAGATTGCACGTCAAGAGCTAGAGCAAAAAGCAAAAGCAAAACGTCAAGCAAAGGTAAAAGAACTAAAAGAGCGTTTACGAAAACAGCGTGAAGCTATTATTCGCGAACAAAGAGAGAGTATTAAAAGAAGAAAAGCCAAAAGAAGAAAGATAAAAAGAGAAAGTAGAAAACCAACAAGAATCAGAGTACAACCGGTGCAACCTGCAAATACCCCTGATCTCTTTTAAAAAGCTTAAACTATAACCAGAGGTTATCTATAAGCCTTGTCGTTCCTACAAATGCAGCAACTAGAATAATACTATTGCCAATCTCTACTTGTTTAATATAACGAAACTCTCTATCAACAATAGCAACATACTCAAGCTTGTCAACACTTTTTAACAAAAGCTTCTCCATCGCTCCTTTGATCTTTTTAGACTCTAGCTCACCACTACTTACCATATCTGAAGCTAATTTTAAGGAGCGGCTAAGGCTCAAAGCTCTTTGCTTCTCATCTTCGCTTAAATAGAGATTACGGCTACTGAGTGCTAATCCACTCTTATCCCTTACTATCTCACAAGGAACGATTGTAGTATCAATAAAATAGTCTCGTACCATCTGTTCAATAAGTACTAATTGCTGGGCATCTTTTTTTCCAAAATAGGCTCTATTTGGTTTTACAATATTTAGTAGCTTCATTACTATTTGGAGTACTCCATCAAAGTGCCCTGGTCTTTTTGCCCCCTCTAAG
>JALWMN010000094.1 GCA_027083895.1 Campylobacteraceae bacterium | reverse complement strand
ATTTTATAACTATTTATAATTTATGCTACAATAGCAAGATGAGAATTCTGGTAGTTGAAGATGATAACAACTTAGCACAACTGTTACTGCAAGGCTTGAGTGAAGCAGGACACCACCCCTTTTTAGCCGAAGATGGAGAGGAGGCTCTCTATATGCTCCAAGTCGATAGTTTCGATATAGTCATCTTAGATTGGATGATGCCCAATCTCGATGGACTCCAAACCCTTAAAGAGATTCGTAAAAGATCTATAACGACACCTATTCTTATGCTCACTGCAAAAGCTGAAGTAGACGATAAAGTTGAGGGGCTAAGCACTGGAGCAGATGACTACTTAGCAAAGCCCTTTAGCTTTAAAGAGCTAATTGCACGAATCGAAGCACTCTATAGACGAGCTATCAATCAAGGCACAAATAGTATAACAATTGGTGATATAGAGATTGATCTCAATACAAAATTGGTTACAAAGGGTGGCAAGAACCTTTTATTAACTGCAAAAGAGTATGATATTCTGCTCCTACTACTGCAAAATAGAGGCACTTACCTCTCTAAATACACTATAGAAGAGTGCTTATGGATCGATGAGGTACCAAAGAGTAATGCTGTGCAGGTTAACATCTATAACCTTCGCAAAAAGTTAGGCAAAGAGTTTATAAAAAGCTTTAAGGGATTGGGGTACAAAATTGAGTTATAAGAGTTTAAAAAAGAGAATAATGCTTAAGTTTGGTGCAATCATTGCAACTATTCTCCTCCTTTTTAGTGCAATTTTCTATACTCTCTTTTGGCAAAAAAGCTCACTGTTAGTCAAAGAGCAACTCTTTATTAGTGCAGAGAAAATAGAGAGATATATAGAGAAAAAGCAAGATCTATTAGAACTCCGAATCCCCTTTGCGATCTATCAAGATGGAAAGCTCCTCTTTAAGAGCGAAAACTTTCAAGAGCCCCCTTTTCATAGAGAGTTCTATATGCCACTTATACCTCTAACTAATAATTTGGCTTTCTTTCAATATACTATAGAGGAGAGCAATACAACAATTATTGCTGAAAAACTAGAGGTTGATGCTATTTTAGAGAATATTATTATTACAATTTGCACTATTACTCTTGCGATTTTTACCATCTTGCTATTTGTGACCAACTCTATTGTAAATACTATTTTAATTCCAATAAATCAATTAAACAGAGATATTAAACGGGTAAGTATAGATAACTTTAAAAGCTCACTTGCCAAAACAAAATTCAATGACGAAATAGCTAAATTAAGAGATAACTTTAACGCTATGGTAAAGCGGCTCAATAGTGGTGTAGCAAGACTCAAAAGAGCAAATGACACTATTGCCCATGAACTCAAAACACCAATAGCTATAATGCAAGGAGAGATAGAGTTAGCACTCACTCAAGATCGAACGAGCAGCTACTACAAAGAGCGATTTTTAAAGCTTCAAAAGCAGCTTCAAAGCCTTGAACTCCTTGTAAAGACCCTCTTAATCCTCTCTCGATACTCTAAAGATGAAATTAAAGAGCAGCTAGAGCTCTGCGACTTTAATACTGTTTTGCTAGCTATATTAGAAGAGCTCGAACCCTTTGCAGCCCAAAAGAGTATTGAGCTTGATGTAGTGGAGTTTACCAAAGCATCTAAGCTATCAAATCGAGAACTGCTCAACTGTATAATGAAAAATATAATAGAGAATGCCATAAAATACTCCCATCAAAACTCTAAAGTTTCTATATCACTTTCTCAAAAAGAGGATAAGATATACTTTCGTGTAAAAGATAATGGTATTGGCATTGCCAAAGAGGATCTCAACAATATAACCGAACGCTTCTTTAAGGTTGCACACAATGATAATAGCAGTTTTGGATTAGGCTTAAGTATTGTTAAGGAGGCTACTAAACTTTTAGATGCTAAATTAACTGTCCAATCTACACTCCATAAAGGAAGCGAATTTATCGTAGAGTTTTAGTGCTCTTCATTTTTGCTTCATTTTAATAATATATAGTTCTTATATCTTTTAGATAAAGGAGCAAAAAATGAATCTCGCTAAATTAGCTTTAGCAATTGCAATTATTGCAATTGCAATACAGTTTGTACCCTATGGAAAAGAGCACAAGAATCCGCCATCAACTCTAGAAGTACAATGGGACTCGCCTAAGACAAAAGAGCTCTTTGATAGAGCGTGTAAAGATTGCCACTCAAACTATACAAATTGGCCAATTTATGCAAACATAGCACCTATTTCTTGGCTTATTGCACACGATGTAGATGAAGGAAGAGAGCACTTTAACATATCCCATAGTGTAAAAGCAAAAACTATAAAAGAGGCTATCGAAGAGATAGAGGAGAATGAAATGCCACCATCTCTCTACACGCTTATGCATAAAGAGGCTAAACTAACTAAAGATGAGAGAGAATCTTTAATTAATGGGCTTAAAAAGACATTTTTAGAGAGATAATCTTCTCTCTTGTCTACATGCAATCTACTTTAAGAGTTTGCTATAATCCTTTGCCCAAATTAAAAGAATATTTTGTGTCCGTAGTTTGCCCTTATCGATTACTACACTTTCATTATATAGTATGTCTCTCTTTAGGTATAGAATAACTCCATCGTTTGGATTTGTTTTGATATACTCATCAAACTCTTTACCGTTTTTTAGTATTTTTAACGGCTTTTTAAGCCGTCCTAAAAAGTGGTATTGGTCGTTATATTTTCCATAATGGGCAACTACTTGACCACTCTTTTGGAGCTTAGCAATTGATTGAGAGATTTTTGTTAAATTTTGTGTATCTAAGTAGATATGAAGCACATAATGAACCACAAAAATAATAAGTAAAGAACCCCACGCTAAGTGGGAGACAAATTGCAACTTATCGCTAAATTTTTTGACGAAAAAGTAGAGCCCAAAGAGGATTAAAAGTGCTCCACTTATCCAAAAAGCTATCTTATCTAAATAGGCAAGCAAAAAGCCTTTAATAAAGAGCGGTGCTACAAAAAAGAGTACTCCAAAGAGTATAAAAACTACTCCTACCATTGGGGCTTTAAAGAAGCGAAGCTCTGCTTTTGAGATCAAGCGAGTTATAAGCATTGCATACCCACCAAACTCTGGTACTATGTAGTGGAGCTGCTTGCCACTAATGAGTGAAAAGATGAGCAGTGTTCCAAGGATCCAAATAGCTAAAAATCGCATACCGTTATCGAAGACTTTCTCCCCTTTTAGACCTTTCCAGAATGGTTGCGTAAGAAGCCAAGGAAACAAAACAATAGGAATCCAATAGAGATACCACCAAAAGGGGCGTTTGTGAGCAAACGAGTCTATCGCTCGCCCAGCATACTGCCCCCAAAATATTCCCCTAGCATACTCCTCTCCTCCTAAAAGTGCAGCTGGAATTCCCCAAAGCAAAGCGATGCCAATCCCTACAAGAACAGCAATAAAGCCACCTATATAAAATCGTTTTGTTGGCTTAGAAAAGGTGTGTGCAAAAAGGTATATAGGTAAGAGGTGAGCTACTATAACAGGACTTTTGGCTAAGATGCCAAAGCCTATTGCAAAGACGATAATTGCAAAATTTTTAACTGTTGGCTCTTCAAGAGCCCTTAAGCCTCCATAGATTGCAAGCAAAACCCAAAATCCAAGCATAATATCGAACATAAAAAGAGTGCTATAGAAGCTAAAGATTACCAACCCTGCCATTACCCACAAAACTGCATCTGCTCCAAAGCGATCCTCTCTCCAAAGTAGCCTATAGATCCTCCAAACAAGTAACATCGATCCAATGGCAAAAAGAAGTGGAATTAAGCGAGCCAAAACTTCATTAATACCAAAGAGGAACCAACTAAGATTTATGAGCCAAAAAAGCAGTGGTGGTTTATGATCATAAGGGAGCCCATTGAGATGAGGCACCAAGAAGTTTTTACTCTCGAACATCTCCCAAGCAACACCAAAATAGCGTGTCTCATCAATTACAAGAAGTGGTCGAAAAAAGAGTGCTACAATAACTACTAACGTTACAATAATAATTGGAACAGTTTGATTCCTGTCTAACTGCACACAAACCCTTTGCCATACCAGTTTATATTGGTAACTATTTTAGGTATTATAACTTAATTTTAATTTTAACTTTCTATAATTAGGGCAGTTGTTGCAGTGCTAAAATGAAACCAAAATTTTGCAATAGAGATTAGCAAAGTTAGGTTAAAGGGAGTAGATGAAGTATAGCCTAATAATCCTCGTAGTTATAGCATCTTTTCTGGCACTTCTCTCCTATTACTATTGGGATAAGACATTAGCATTCTACTTCTCAAAAAACCCATATAACTTACATAGTATCTTCTCTTACATTACTCAACTTGGCCTCTCAGAGTACTATTTAGTTCCATCATTTCTTATCTATTTCTTTGCAAAGAAGAAAAGCGAAAAACTCTCACAAGGAGCACTCGTTCTCTTTTTATCGGTAGCACTCTCTGGGATCTTTATAATTATTATTAAAGTTATCGTAGCTCGTTTTCGCCCCCCTGCACTCATCCACGATAACCTTTTTGGATTTAACTGGTTTGAGCTTGGTTATATGGTTAACTCTTTCCCCTCTGGCCATGCGGCTACTGCATTTAGTGCCTTTGTTGCATTAAGCCTTCTTATGCCAAAATACTCTAAACTCTTTTTGCTTATTGCAACACTCGTTGCCCTTAGTCGCGTTATATTAGGCGTACACTACCTTAGTGATATAATTATTGGTGGAGCTATTGGCACACTATGGGCATACTATCTCTATAAACGAATTTTTAAAGGCATTGAATGAATCTAAAACTTCTTTTAATAGTTGTTGCACTCCTCAACTTTTTTCTACCATTATCTTTTGTGCCTCTCTTCGACCTTGACGAAGGTGCCTTTAGCGAAGCAACAAGAGAGATGCTAGCAAGTGGCAACTACCTAACAACCTATCTTAATGGAGATTTGCGTTTTGATAAACCAATTCTTATCTATTGGTTGCAAGCTCTGAGTGTAAAAATTTTTGGTCTCAACGAATTTGCTCTACGCCTCCCCTCTGCACTTGCAGCCTCTCTTTGGGCAGTTGCAATTTGGTACTTTACAAAGCGATACTTTAATGAAAAAGTTGCATTTTATGCCACCCTTTCGATGCTTGCAAGCCTCCAGATTAATCTCATAGCCAAAGCTGCAATTGCAGATGCTCTTTTAAATCTCTTTATAGCCCTCTCACTTTTTGCTCTCTGGATTTATCTTGAGAGTGCTCGTTTACGTTGGCTCTATATAGCATTTACAGCAATTGCTCTTGGCTTTTTAACAAAAGGACCCGTAGCAATTCTTGTACCACTTGCAACGACATTTTTATACTTTCTTATCAAGCAAGATTTAAAGAGTTTTTTTAAAACCATCTTTAATCCAGTAGGGATAGGAATATTCTTAATTATTGCGATGCCATGGTATATTTTAGAGTATTTAGATCAGGGAGAAAAGTTTATCAATGGCTTTTTCCTCAAACACAATCTAGAGCGATTTAACACTGCTTTTGAGAACCATAAAGGCTCCTTTTTTTACTATCTCCCAGTAGTACTTATTGGCTTTTTGCCCTTTACGACACCTCTTTTAAAGGCATTCTATCGAATTAAAAGTTTTTTAGCAGAGCCATTAATGCGTTTCTTGCTTTTGTGGTTTCTCTTTGTTTTCCTCTTCTTTTCATTCTCTGGAACAAAACTACCCCACTATGTAATCTATGGCTATACACCCCTTTTTCTCTTTATAGGCTTAGCAATGGCAAAGAGTAAAATCCATGTAACTTGGAGTTTTCTTATACCGTCACTACTCCTTTTTACCCTTTTACTCTTTTTCCCTCTGATACTCAATTATATACCAGCAAAAAATAGCTACTACGAAGCACTCTTTGCAGCAGCTAAAGAGATTTTTGGACTAAAGTTTCAGATAGTCACATCACTACTCATTTTAATCTTTATACTCCTTCGATATCTCCGCTTCAATCAAGAGTTTAAAGTTGTAATTATTGCTATACTCTTTGGACTCTATATCAATATGATTGTTATTCGTAACTATGCATTGGTTGTACAACAGCCAATTAAAGAGGCGGCTCTATACGCTAAAAAACACAATCTCCATGTGATACTCTACCGCTTTACTAAACCGAGTTTCTTAGTCTACGCTGAAAAGCTTAGTCCAAAAAGAGAACCAAAAGTTGGCGATTATCTCTTAATCCAAAAACATAATTTGGCTAAATTTAAAAAATACAGTGTACAATACTCCAAAAATGGTCTCTATCTAATAAGGATTGAAAAGTGAAACTCTCTTTAGTAATTCCTGTAATGAATGAAGAGGATAACATTAAGCCCCTCTTTGAAGCAGTCTATAGTGCTCTTAAAAATATCGATTATGAAGTTATCTTAGTTGATGATGGCTCTACCGACAGAACTGTTGAGCGAATAAAAGAGCATGCCAATAGACGAACACGACTTATCGTTTTTAATCGAAATTTTGGACAAACAACTGCAATGGCAGCTGGTATTGATGCAGCACAAGGAGAACTTATTGCAACAATTGATGGCGACTTACAAAATGATCCAAGCGATATTCCTATGATGATAGAGAAGCTAGAGAGTGAAGGGTGGGATGTTGTAGCCGGTAGAAGAGCAAAACGGCAAGATGGTGTATTGCTTCGAAAAATCCCAAGCAAAATTGCCAATTGGCTTATTCGTAAAAGTACTGGCGTCTATCTAAACGACTATGGTTGCACACTTAAACTCTTTAAAAGAGATGTCGCCAAAAATTTAGGGCTTTATGGAGAACTCCACCGCTTTATTCCTGTACTTGCAGCCATGTATGGTGCAAAAATGTGCGAAGTGGATGTAAAGCATCACCCAAGACTTCATGGCCAAAGCAAATATGGAATTGGAAGAACTTTTAAAGTAATTAGCGATTTAATGCTTATGATCTTCTTCCAAAAGTATGCCACACGACCTATGCACCTCTTTGGTGGCTTAGGTTTTGGTATGCTCTTTGTTGGCGTACTTATTAACCTTTATCTCTTCATACTCAAACTCTTTGGAGAATCAATTGGCTCGCGTCCACTCCTTATTTTAGGCCTTTTGCTAGTAATTGGAGGCATCCAACTTATCACAACTGGTTTTCTTGCAGAACTACTAATGCGAACCTATTATGAATCCCAAAATAAAAAAGCTTATGTTATTAAAGAGGAGTTTAGAGGAGTCAAAGAGTGAAAGTAGCCTTCAAGCTTCTTATCACTCTAGCACTTCTTTGGTTTATTATCCAACAAATCGATTTAAAAAGAGTAATTGCCACCCTATCTTCTGTGAATATTTTCTATTTTCTCCTCGCTTTTTTACTCTATAATCTCTCTAAAATCATTAGTGCTATTCGGCTTAACTACTACTTTAAAGAGATCGGCATAGACTTGCCACTTTTAAAGAATCTTCGTCTCTACTACCTTGGAATGTTCTATAATCTCTTTCTCCCAGGAGGCATTGGTGGCGATGGGTACAAAGCCTATATCCTAAAAAAACACTACAATAGAAAGCTTACTTCGATCCTTAAGGCTCTTCTATTCGATCGTATTAGCGGATTGGTTGCACTCATCTTTCTTGCGGCTCTTCTTTTTCTCTTTAGTCGCTACGCTATTACACCATTCAATTATCTTGCTTTAATGGTTGCAATTGGCATCTACCCACTCTTTTACCTTATAAGCCGCAAAAAAGAGCTATTTATGGACTATTTTCTTACCACAAACATCCTAGGCTTCCTTGTACAATCTATACAGCTTTTAAGTGCCCTCGCACTCCTTTTTGCTCTCGATCCATCTTTGCCTCTTATTGAATTTTTAGTACTCTTTTTAATCTCTTCGGTCGTCTCAGTGCTTCCAATTACTATTGGTGGTGTCGGAGTACGTGAACTCACCTTTCTTTACGGCTTAAAATTTATCAAGCTCTCCCCAGATAGCGGCATCGCTTTTAGTTTTCTCTTTTTCCTTGTTACACTTTTATCTTCTGCTATAGGAGTTCTCTTTATTAATAGTGCTAAAGTGCTACAAAAGGAGAAGCAGAGTGTATAAAAAAGTCTCATCATTTCTATATAAACTCCTATTCAATTTTTATTTACGCTTCCTTGGCTTAAAAGAGGATACTATCGAGGTAGAGAACTATACAATTAGCTATTTAAAAAAACGAAAACATTATACTCACACTTTAGTTTCACTCCATGGATTAAATGGTACTAAAGAGACATGGCTCCCTTTTCTTAAACACTTAAATCTAAACTATCAAACTATTTTAATCGATCTTCTAGGGTGTGGTAAGAGTAGCAAACCTTTTGAATTTGACTACTCCTTAACTTCACAAGCTCAATTTTTGCAAAAGCTTATATCTGCTCTTATAGAAAAAGAGGGTATTAAGAGATTCTCACTTCTTGGACACTCAATGGGTGGTGGCTTAGCTATACTTCTTGCAAACTCTTTTAAGCTCGATGCACTCATATTAGTCGCCCCTCTCTCTATAAATTACCACAGCTCCTACCTTATTGAGCAGACAAAAGCACTAAAAAGTATCAAGCAAGCCTCTTTTTTTCATATCTGCTCAATAGAACGATTTTGGGCACTTATCGATACACTCTTTTATATAAAGCCAAAAATTCCAAATATAATAATAGAAGATATCATTGCCAAAAAGTGTGCTGATGCTAAACTGGAAGAGAAAAAGATCCTTGCACTCATTAATGAAAAAGAGTATAAACTTGCCGACGATCTAACTTTAGTTGCCAAATCTATTAATATACCTACATTAATTATTTGGGGAGAGGAGGATAGAGTCTTAAATGTTGCAAATGCATATGAACTCCAAAAACTTATTAAGCATTCACAACTACTCATATTTAAAGAGTGCGGTCATATGGTTGCGATGGAGTATCCTAAAAAATTTGCAGCAACAATAGACAAATTTCTCAATCCATAGATATATATGGCTATTTATCTATATTTTCGAAGTATATCAATATTTTAATCTCTAATCGACTCTTCAGTCAGTATAGGTATCACTCCATAGGCCACCTCTTCATAAGGGTGGCTCCTTTTCATCGCTTCTATTACCTCTTTAATGGACTCTTCTTGACACACCATCTCGACTTTTAATTCCACAACTCTCTCCAGCTCGCCAATTTTCCCAATTGCTGGATTTGCCCCACTAAGAGCTCTAAATTGCCCTACACCTTCACACTCCCATGAACACTCAATATACTCCCCAATTCTACCTGCTCCTGCTTCAAACATAGCACTCTTTACACCTTTTGCACTCTCTTTTGGCACATAAAAGTATATAAGATACATCCTAGTAAACCTCCTTTTTATATGTTCTTAACACTACACACTCTATTACTATTGGCACTTTCAATAAGGATTTTTCTTACTCTCTCTTGCCAAAGCTCACCAAAAAGCTCTCTCTCCTCACTTGACGCAACTCCACCAATAACTTTTGGCATAAGCTCTTGCATTCTTGGATCACCTGGAATACTACTATGATTATAATAAACATCAACCTTTTTCCCTGTATCTATGCGTTCAAAACGTGCAGAGGCATCTATATCACTATTAAAATTCATTAAACCAATGCGGGAATGTTTTCCACCAAGTCCTTTAAAACCAGTAGTATCTGTAGCTCCTGTAATATTAGAGATAACTTGTGCAATTACGCCAGCTACACCTTCACTACTTGCCTCTTTGAAGCTTACTTTAATCTCTCCACGAACTGGTAGTGTATCTGGATAGAGAGCTTTGAGGGCTCGTAGTGTCATAAGATATGCTCCTGCAACTGTTGGGCAGCTATGTCCAGCCATCTTTACTATTTCAAGATAAGTTATCTTAATTGTACCATCTTGAAATGTGCCAAGTATTTCACTCAATCCATCATAGAGTGTAATACTCTCTACATCATCAAACCATTTTGGATAACTACTCATCTAAAATCCTCCTATTTTTTTTAATAATAGCCAATTAAATTTTAAAGGTGTGTAAAGGAGGTAAGTTTTAAGAGATATTTTTTCTTTCTGTATTACAATTAAACCCTCTAACAACCTATAAATTGAATGAAAGCTTTATACTTTTAACAAAATTTATACTATTAATAGATTAAAAAGAGCACTTAATCCTAAAAGGACAAGGGTGTAGGCTAAGCAAGCTTGCATAGACGCAGTGCTATGTAAAGCTTAGAAAGTGTAGTATTTTGCTTTCGCTTACTAAGTCTTTCTATTTATTCATTTCAATAAAAGCTTTTTGCTTTAACGAAGCGAAAATAATACTCATTCACGTGTAATTAATGGTTGTTTAGAGGATTTAATTAGAATTTAAAGTAGATAAAACAATATAAGATTTAGGCAAAGAGCCTAAATTAGACACGCTCGATAATTGCCATCTCAGCAGCATCACCGCGTCTTATTCGTGTACGAATAATTCTAGTATATCCACCATTTCTATCTTTATACTCAGGTGCAATCTCTTCAACAAGTTTTTTTGTACTCTCTTTGCACTGTAACTGAGCAAAAACTGCTCTGTGTGCATTAAAGTCACCCTTTGCCGCTTTAGTAATTAATTTCTCATAATATCTTCTTAGCTCTTTTGCTTTTGCTACAGTTGTTTCAATTCTGCCCTCTTTTGTAAGAGCAATCGCTAAGTTTTTCAGCAATGCTTGTCTATGTTGTGACTTTCTACCTAATTTACGATATCCATGTCTATGTCTCATGGGAATCCTTTACTCTTTTAGTTGTTTAATTTTTTCAATTAGATCAGCCCTTACTTTAGCATCTAATGTAAAATTTTTACCAAAACCTTGAGCCGTAAGTGCAGACATAATCTCATCAAATGATTTCTTACCAAGATTTTTAATAGCTTTAATCTCATTTTCACTCATTAGTACTAGTTCACCAATATATTTAATACCAGCTCTCTCGAGTGAATTTGAACTTCTTGCACTAAAGCCAAGCTTACTAATTGGAATAAGGAGCTGTTTCAATATACTCTCACTCTTACCTTTTGTTTTTGTTGCCTCAAGATCGAGATCAAACACTTTGCCAAATACACTCATTTGCTTATTCATTACCTCCAAGGCATTTCCAAACGCCTCAATTGGAGTAATTTGGCCATCTGTTTCGATATCAAAGATAATCTTCTCATAGTTAGGATTATCTTCATGTAAAACACTCTCGATTCGATAATTTGCCTTACGAACAGGCGTAAAGAATGCATCTAGAGCAATCGCTTCACTATCGACACTTTCACGAAGCTCTTCGCTTGGTACATAACCAATTCCTTTTGCAATCTCTAGAGTAAAATTGAGTGTTGCATCCTCATTGAGAGTCGCTAAAGTTATATCATTCTCAATGACATCTACTTGATCATTTGCTAAATCGATAGCTTTGATCTCTCGTGGTCCACTAAAGCTATAGTTTACGACAACACGATCAAGATCATCTTTAATCTTAAATCGAATGTTTTTTAAATTGATAATAAATACAGCAATATCCTCTTTCATCCCCCGAACACTATCAAATTCGTGAAGGACTCCATCAATCTTTACTGAGATTGGGGCGTAACCGATCGAGCTACCAAGGATAAGCCGTCTTAATGGATGAGCAAGTGTAATTGCGTAGCCTGTCTCAAATGGCCACGCGAGAATCTCAGCTCTATTCTCGCTAATCTGATTAACACCAACCTCTTCTGGCTGAAAAGGAGCAACTTTTATCTTATTCATTACACATGCCTTTAACTATTATTTAGAATACAACTCAACGATAAAGCGCTCTTTTACTGGAATTTTGACTTCATCTCTCTCTGGAACTCTTGTAAAGATACCAAATAGTTTCTCTTTATCAACATCTACCCAATCAACTATTCCTGTCTGATTTGTTAACTCAATCGATCGAATAATTTGAGGATTACTCTTGCTCTTCTCTCTTATTTCAATTTTCTGTCCAGGCTTTACACGGTATGAAGGGATATCCACCCTTTTACCATCAACTAAGATATGCCCATGGTTTACAAGTTGTCTTGCAAAAGCTCTTGTAGTTGCAAACCCTAGACGATAGACTACATTATCGAGTCTCTGCTCAAGCAGCTGAATTAACAACTCACCAGTATTGCCATCTTTTCTAGCAGCCTCTTTAAAGAGTCGTCTAAACTGTTTTTCATTAACACCATACATAAACTTCGCTTTTTGCTTCTCTCGAAGCTGCATACCATATTCACTAATTTTTGCACGGCGTTGACCATGCTGACCTGGAGGGTATGGGCGTCTTTGTAGAGCACTTTTGCCAGCTAATCTTCTCTCGCCCTTTAATCCTAAATCCTCACCAAGTCTTCTTTCGAGTTTCTCTCTTGGACCTCTATATCTTGCCATTTAACTACCTTTTACTAAATTCTTTATTTGCTTAAGATGTACAATTATGCACAATTATACACGACGCTTTTTAGGAGGACGACAACCGTTGTGTGGTAATGGTGTAATATCTTTAAAGAAGGTTACTCGAATACCCTCAACTGCACCCACACTCTTAATAGCTGTTTCTCTTCCAGAGCCTGGTCCTTGTACTTTAATCCCAACCTCTTTAAGACCATACTCTTTTGCTTTGGCCATAGCATCCTCTACAGCTTGTTGTGCCGCATATGGAGTAGACTTTTTACTCCCTTTAAAACCTAAACTACCTGCACTACTCCAAGCAAGCACATTACCCATCTCATCTGTAACTGTAACTACTGTATTATTAAATGTTGCTGCGATGTATACAACACCCTTTGCAACCTGCTTTTTAATCTTTCTTTTTGCCATCTCTCTTTGCTCCTAGATTAAGCTGAACCAACAGTTTTACGCTTACCTTTTCTAGTACGCGCATTTGTTTTTGTTTTTTGACCACGAACTGGTAAACCTTTTCTGTGGCGAAGCCCACGATAGTTACCTAGATCCATAAGTGTTTTAATATCCATCATAACTTTTTTGCGAAGATCACCTTCAACCATATAATTCTCTTGGATCTCTTTACGAATTGTTGCTGCTTCAGCATCTGTTAACTCATGTACTCTTTTATCGTAGCTGATGCCAGTAGCATCTAAAATCTTTCTTGATGTTGTTAAACCTATACCGTAGATATAGGTTAAAGCATACTCCATTCTCTTATTTTTTGGTAAATCAACACCTGCAATACGAGCCATACTTATCCTTGTCTCTGTTTGTGTTTAGGATTTTTACAAATCACTCTTACTATACCCTTGCGCTTGATCACTTTACAATCATCGCACATCTTCTTAACCGATGGTCTTACCTTCATAAGGCACTCCTAAATATTCTTTTACACCTCAATATTGCGTGGAGTAGCGAGTTTTTAGCAGATGCTAAATTGCTATTCCAGCTCTTATATAGACGGTGTAGAACTATATAAAAGCTCTTCACGCAGTCCACCAAATAGAATTTGGGGAGATGTATTATACTCGATTTTTTTTATATTAAGTTTAATGGTGTTTCTTTTTCACTCAGTTTCAAAAAAAATTCTCTTTTTTTACAATTTTTTTGATGCTTCTATTTTATTTTAACAAGCTATAATGCAAAAAAATTTTTAGGCAGGTTTGATGAGTATAGAAGAGTTAGTAAAAAAAGAGCAGTTAAGTGATAGTGATCTCAAAGAGCTTTTAGCAGCAAGAAAGCGTGGTGAAGTTGAGTTTACACTTATCGATGTTCGAGAACCATTTGAGTATGAGATGGCACATATTGTACCAACAGATATGCTTTTACCAACAACACAGTTTCAGCAGTGGTTTCCAAAGATCCAAAATTTAAAAGATAAAAACCTTATTATCTATTGCCGAACAGGCAATAGAAGCTATCAAGTACAACAGTTTTTAAAACAGCGGGGCTTTAAGTATGTAGGAAATCTCCAGTATGGTATTGTAGAGTATAGTGGCGAAATTGGCCAAGGGGCATTTAAAAAGTAGCTTTTTGCAGCTCTTATTCTATTTGCACTTTTTCTCCACACTTCTTATGTTATAATTATTAAAAAATTATAGAAAGGTATCAATGAAGAAGTTAGCACTTATTCTACTATTAAGTTCATCACTTGCATTAGCACTCTCAGTTGGACCAAAAAGCTTAAATAGAGTTATCCATTCGCACAAAATTGTATTGGTAAAGTTTTGGGCAAGTTGGTGTATTCCCTGCTCTATCATGAAGCCTGATTTTGAGGCAGCTAAAAGGGTTTTGAAAAAAAAGGGAGTTACTGTTGCAGAGTATAATGTAGATCTTGGTGGTTCCACTAAATATGGTGTCTATACTATTCCAACACTCATACTCTATGTCAATGGAAAAGCAATTGAGCAAAAACAGGGTGTTTTAGATAAAGACTCAATTATAATGTGGGTAGAAGGGTATCTTCGAAAGTAGAAGCTACTTCTCCTACTAGTGAGTCCAAGCATCTTGTTGGTAGCTTTAGCTCAAATTTTGCAATAGGGATTAGAAATCTTTAACAAATCATTTGCTCTATAACATTAACAAAAATCGATCAATTAACCTACTAGTAAAGCTCGCCACTGTTAAGAACCAACACTTGCACAGTTTTTACAAACACCCACAACTAAATCATTTGTCAAATCTTTGCTCATTCTAATACAAAATTTGGGTCTATAGAGCAAAATACAATCTAGCTTCACTCACAAAAAAGAGTAAAAGTATTTACAAAACCTCTTTATCAAAGGTGAAAAAAGGAGCCTATGTATGGAGCTTCCCTCTTAAATTAAAAGGTAAATCATCTCCATCTTATGGGTTTTCTATTTCTGGAGGGATCTCTTCCTCCTCTGCAGGTTTACTATTATTACTCTCGCCACTCTTTTTAGGAGGAGTCTTCTTTTTTGGTGGGGTCTTAGGTTTTGGCTTTGGCTTTGGTTTCGGCTTTGGCTTTGGCTTTGGTGGCTTTTTTATCCCCTGTAGCAAAAAAGCATAGGGCTCTTTTTTATTTACCTGCCCAACCACAACCAATATCTTATCTTTTTTTCGTGTTATATCAAAAAGATTAACTCCCTTAAAGACTCTATCAACCTCTACATTTTGTTCTAAACTTAATGGGAGTCTATAGCCATTCCCCTCTATACGAATAAGAGTATCGCCATCTTTTAGGACTAACCAGCACACTTTTGCGACCCCAAGTTCATAAAGCGAATTTCTAGTCGCCTCTATACAGAGTCTATCTCTCTCCCCCTTTTTAATGGTTAAATTCCCATCACTATGGAGTATATCATTATAGAGCACCATCACTGCTCGATCATAATCGACACTTCTATCGAGATTCTCTTTAACACTATAGACTGCACGGCGTTGTGTATCAAGAGCACTATAGAGCCCTATAAGTACAAATGTAAGGAGTAAAGTAGCTATAAGTACCTCAATAAGGGTAAATGCACCTCTTTGCCTACACTCCATTACTCTACTCGCTTGCACTACTCATCCATAATTCCGACACGGAGTGCCTCTTCGTAGCTTGTTATACCCTTTATCATCATCTCTTTAAGCTTATCGGAGATTGTCTTCATCCCTTGAGACTTCATAATTTGGCGAATCTCATGATCATTTAGCCCCTTCTTCATCATCTCTTTTACTTCAGGGCCCATAATAAAGAGCTCCCCAACCGCTTGACGTCCACTATAACCTGTAAAGTCACACTTTCGACACCCTACCGCCTTGTAGTATACATGTTTTTCATCCAAATGAAGCTCTTGGAGTACTGACTTTGGAAGCATTGTTGGTACTTTACAGTGTGAACAGAGCTTCCGTACAAGTCGCTGAGCGAGTACACCAATAAGTGTAGAGCTTAAAAGATAATCTTCGATTCCCATATCCATAAGACGGGTCAAAGAGGAGGTTGCATCATTGGTGTGGAGTGTTGAGAGCAGCAAGTGCCCTGTAAGAGCTGCTTGGATAGCAATTTGTGCTGTCTCACTATCTCGAATCTCCCCAACCATAACAACATCGGGATCTTGTCGTAAAATCGAGCGAAGTCCTGCTGCAAAGGTAAGGCCAACCTTCTCATTTACCTGAATCTGGTTAACATGGTCTGCATTGTACTCAACTGGATCCTCAATCGTAATAATATTCTTATCTGGAGAGGCAATATGCTGCAAAAAAGAGTGGAGCGTTGTCGATTTACCAGAGCCTGTTGGACCAGTAACCAAAATCATCCCATGAGAATGGTTTAAGAGTTTATAGAATGCCTCGGTAGTATCTTGTGCAAAGCCAAGCTCTTCAAGTGTTGGAATCGACTCACTCTGCATCAAAATACGCATAACAACCCGCTCACCATGATAGGTTGGAAGTACAGAGACCCTAATATCAAGTGTCTTTCCAGAGATTGCCACTTGAGTACGTCCATCTTGCGGTATCCGCTTCTCAGATATATCAAGGTTTGAAATAACCTTTATACGGTTAATAACAAGCGTTGTTACACTCTTTTCTAAATCGAGGTGCTTCTTGAGTGCCCCATCTATACGAAAACGAACCTCTCCTTTTCGCTCATGAACTTCTATGTGGATATCACTCGCCCCCTTTTTAATTGCCTGAAAAAAGAGAGAGTTTACAAGTTTAATAATTGGTGCAGACTCTTCAGAGCTTAAGAGATTTTGTGAGTTTTGAATAAACTCTAACAGCTCACTCTCCGCCTCAATAAGCTCTTCAGAGGCGTTTGATTGCATCTTCTCAAACTCACTACTTGTTTGAATCTCCACAAACTTTTGACGTAGCCGCTCAAAACTCTCGCTATCAAGCATATAGGTTTTATAACTATTTCCTATTCTAGCTTTGTGATTAAGTGCAGTAGAGAGATGCTCTTTACTTACAATTGCAGCCTTCTCCTTCCCAATTGTGGCAAAGAGAAGATTACTTTTGAGTGCTGCTGCATAATCGATCCCTTCCTCCACAAGAGGCTCAAGATTTACATGCTCTAATACTGGAATCTGCATAGATGCTCCTTTACTCACGCACTCTTAAAACTTCTAATGGATCTTTAACATGTACTGGTTGTATCAATGCTGGAGCAGTATGCTTTTGACTCTTAATAGTTACCTCATCACTCCCTTCGCTATAGATACCCGCTCTTTTTGCAAGTTTTTGGCGAATAAATTTACTATATCGAGCCTGAATTCTATCTAACTCACTTAGAAACTCTCTGAGTCTCGTTAAATCTCTACTATTGCGAACAATATATGGTGTTAAGTAGATAACAACATTGATCTTACTCTCACTATATCCAGTTGAGGTAAAGAGAGCTCCTAAAATTGGGATATCTCCTAAAACAGGAATTTTACTTACTGTCTTTCCTCCACTACTCTTCATCAATCCACCCAAAATGACTGTCTGACCATGATTAACTATTGCATTTGTTACAACCTTTCTCTTTGTTGTTGTTGGTCTATCTGCAGCTGCTGATGAACCTGGTACTACATCCTCTAAAAGAGCTTCTACCTTAAGTGTCACTTTATTATTGCTCGAAAGTCTTGGTGTCACCTTCAGCGAGATACCAATATCCTCACGACTATACTTATTTCTTACAACTGCATCTTTTGTATCCCCTTGAGAGGAGCTTACTAAAATAGATCTAGTCTCCCCTACATAGATCTCTGCCTCTTGGTTATTAGTACAAAGAACAGATGGTTCACTTAGAGTATGTGCTGCCCCCTCTTGCTGTAAAAGATCCATCTTGATTCCTAATGCAAAGAGCTCTTTAATCGAAGAGCTAAAGCTAAAAGGATTGCTTGTAGTAGTTGTCCCCTCACTATCGGTTGTAGAGGTACTTAAGAAGCCTAAAAGACTCTTGCTTACCATAAGTGAAGGTGCCCCCATATTCCCTGCTAAACTAAAGAGTCCTTTTGTAGTAATTTTACCACCTTCAAAACCATACTTTAAACCAACATTTTTTGCCTTTTGGATATTGATCTCTACAATTTTAGCTTTTACATAGACTTGCGGCTTCGCTACATCGATACGGCGGATAACCTCACGAATATTTTTAATCTGTTCAGGAGTTGCTAAAACAATAAGTGCATTTCTCTCCTTATCCCCAACAACCATCGCTTTTGCAATCTTTTGCCCACTCTTTTTTGCCGCTGCAGCTTTGGCTGGACTCTTTGGTGGGGACATATTATTCATTTGTGCTACAAGTTTTCCTAAGATCTTCTCCATCTCCTCAACATTAGAGTTTTGTAGAGGTATAACATACATCTTCTGCTCAACAGACTCCCCTGCAACATCGAGCCGTACAATATAACGCAAGAGTTTATCAACATTCTCTTTTTTACCAACTAAGATGAGTGCATTTGTCGTCTCGTCTTTAAGTACGCCCACTTTCTCGCTACTAATTGTTTGCGGAAAGAGCAATTTAGCCATATTCTTTACATTTGGATAGACATCTTTAACAGCAGCTCTTTTGAGTTTAATAATTGTGGTTCCCTTTCTCGCATTTGCCTCAATCTCCTCTATAAGACTCTTAATGGTCTTTAGCTGCTCTGGATAGGCAGTCACTGCTATCATATTATTTGCTTTAAAAGAGATTACTTTACTATTTCTACCAA
>JALWMN010000093.1 GCA_027083895.1 Campylobacteraceae bacterium | reverse complement strand
ATTTAAAATTGACCACATATTGCCTATAATTTATGGTATAATTTAAGAAAATTTTAATTTAGGGATATGCCAATGAGAATTTTAATAATTGAAGATGAGGTAACATTGAGCCAAACCATTAGCGATGGTTTAAAAGAGTTTGGCTACCAGAGTGATGAAGCAGCAAATCTCAATGATGGTCGCTACATGATAGATATTCGTAACTACGATTTAGTGCTCTTAGATTGGATGCTCCCAGATGGAAATGGTATCGATATAATCCCTGAAATTAAAGCAAAGAGTCGCAAAACAGCAGTTATAGTACTCTCTGCCAGAGATGATAAAGAGAGTGAAATTGCCGCACTCAAAGCTGGAGCAGATGATTACATTAAAAAACCATTCGATTTTGAAGTACTGCTAATGCGTATCGAAGCAAAACTTCGATTTGGCGGAAGCAATATTATTGAGATTGGAGATTTAATTATTAACCCAGAAGAGGAGAAGATTATCTATCAAGGTAAGAGTGTAGAACTCAAAGGAAAGCCATTTGAAGTCTTAACTCACTTAGCAATGCGAAATGATCAAATCGTCTCAAAAGAGCAGCTACTCGATGCTATTTGGGAAGAGCCTGAACTTGTAACACCAAATGTTATCGAAGTTGCTATTAATCAAATTCGCCAAAAACTTGATAAACCACTTAATATTACTACTGTTGAAACTGTCAGAAGACGAGGCTATAGATTTTGCTTTTCCGGCAAAGCCTAAGGGTTAATTTTCTTTTAAAACTTGTTGTTGCAATGGCAACACTTGTTTTTATAACCTCTTTTTCTCTCTATATCTACATTAGACACCAAACAAACACTCAAGTAAATGAGACACTGCAAAAACAGGCACACTATCTCCTCTCAAAATATCCCTACTTAGAAGAGGAGCTACTAAAACAACAAGAGATACTCAAAAAGACACTCAATATAGATGCAAAAATCATCCAAGCACCCTATATGCACTTTCGTCCCCAGTTTATCCAAATCATTAAAGAGAAAGAACGCTACTACCTCCAAGGCTACTTTGCATATAACTTTAAAAGCCAAAGTTATCTCCTTCTAAGAAAGGATATCACAAAAAATATCCTTTTTGAAAAACTTGTCTATAAGGCAGTTATTTTTTCAAATATAGTCTCATTAATAGTAATTATCTTCTATGCCTTCTTCCTCTCAAAAATGCTTACAAAACCGATCAACTACTTTAGCCAAAAAATTGCCAAGATGAATGAAGAGCGGTTAGCCAAACTTGAACTACAATCAATCCCTGTCGAATTTAAACCATTAGGCAAATCGATCAATCAACTCATCCAAAAAATTGAGAGCTTTATCTACTATAAAAAGGAACTCTTTATTGGGGCTGCCCATGAACTCAAAACACCACTTGCAGTAATGAAAACCAAAGCACAAGTAACTCTCTTAAAACAAAATAAGAGTATCCAATCACTTACAAAAGCTATCGAACAAAATATCGAATCGATAAATAGCCTCAATGCAATTGTAGAGTCTATTTTGGCTTTTGGCCGTGCCGAAGGAGCACAATTTGAAAAAGCACAAAAAATCGATATTATAAACTATCTCCAACACTTAGTTGATGAGTTTAATCTTATCGCCCAAAAAGAGCAAAAAAAGATCCTCTTTAGATACCACTCCAAACAAATAGTCACTACAATACAACCTATGCTTTTGCAACATATTCTACAAAATATTCTCCAAAACGCTATCGCTTTTACACCACCCAATAGCAATATTGAGCTCATCTGTTTTAGCTGCAACAACTCTATTGTAATACGAATTAAAGATAATGGACCAGGCTTTCCGAAAGATTTTGATTTCCTTGCACCTTTTCAAAGAAGTAAAGAGTCTAAAGGAACTGGTTTAGGACTCTTCCTGGCAAAAAATTCGGCTGATGCACTCAATGCAAAATTACTCTTTAGCAATCGAAAAAAAGGCAAAGGTGCCATAGTTACGCTACTTTTACCTATTACCATATCTTCCACCTAATGCTTTTTTTCTTATAC
The DNA here is from genome assembly GCA_027083895.1 of Campylobacteraceae bacterium. GTDB lineage: Bacteria > Campylobacterota > Campylobacteria > Campylobacterales > Sulfurovaceae > JAADEQ01. The sequence continues at coordinate 2,913 of JALWMN010000093.1, read as the reverse complement.
TTTTTTAAGAAAGTTAACTATTTAAAGTTCATTTAAGATTATTTAAGTTATAAAGCAGTGTAAAAGTTTAGAAACCACAAAAGGATGCTTATGGCATTAATGATAACTGATGAGTGTATAGCATGTGATGCATGTAGAGAAGAGTGTCCAACTGGGTCGATTGAAGAGAATGATCCAATCTATATTATAGATGGTGATCGATGCACAGAGTGTGTTGGTTTTTTTGATGAACCACAATGTATCTCTGTATGTCCAGTTGATTGTATCATCACCGATCCAGATAATATCGAAAGTGTAGAGGAGTTAAAGTATAAATTAAAGCAACTAGAGGCTGAAGGCACACTCTAATATGCCAAAACGTGTAGCCATTATCGATATTGGCTCAAACTCTGCAAGAGTTGTTATATACCAAAGAACGAGCCGTTTTGGTTTCCATCTTATCGCTCAAAAAAAAGCAAATGTTCGTATTGCTGAAGGAAGCTTCGAGAATGACGGAGTCTTACAAGAAAGAGCTATCCAAAGAGCTATAGAAGCACTCAAAAACTTCCATGCAACTATTAGAGAGTATAAAGTTAGAAAAATTATAGTAATTGCAACTGCAGCTGTGCGGAATGCACCAAATAGAAGCAACTTTATCCAGCGAGTTCGAAAAGAGGTTGGGCTCAATATAAAAGTCATTGATGGCCATAAAGAGGCATACTTTGGTGCAGTTGCAGCTAAAAATCTCTTACCACTACAGCATCAATCTATAACGGTTGATATTGGTGGGGGATCTTGTGATATAGCTCTAATTGAAAATGGTAATATTCTTGAAACTATCTCTTTAGATATTGGAACAATTACACTAAAAGAGCTCTTTTTTGATAAAAATCGATCTATTGATGAAGCAAAAGCATATATTCTTAAAGAGTTAGAAAAGATTCCTAAAAGTTTTTTAAATGCTAAACAAATCATTACTATTGGTGGAGTATTGCGAGCACTCTCGAAATCTCTTATTACCCTATCAAACTATAGCTATAATAAAATACACGCTTTTGAGTATACCATTTCAAATTATTACTCCCATTTTGAAGCTATCATTACTGCACAAGATAGCGAAACTCTTGCAAAGCTCTATATAAAACCAAATCGATACGACACTATACGTCAAGGGGTCTTAATCTTTTTAATGCTCTCTGAGTATCTTAATATCCAGCAAGTAATTACAAGTAGTGTAGGGGTGCGAGAGGGGGTCTTTCTCCACGATATGTTAAGAGGTGTTGGTGGAAAGTTCCCTAAAGAGCTTAACCCTAGTATTATCAGTATCCTCGATAGACTTGATCTCCTCAAAATATCTAAAAAGAGAAATTTAAAAATTCTACAAGAGCTCTTTAGGCTCTTTCAACAAGCGTACAAACTCAACGAAAACTATCTTAAGTTACTCAAAGATGCTATACAAATTAGCGATACTGGAAAAACATTAACCATCTATAATGAACATAAGCATACATTCTATATTGCCCAAGAGGAGCTCAACTGGCAATACACCCACAAAGAGATGCTCCTAATTGCTGCAATTGTTCGAACCAATAGAGAAAAACTACTCTATAAAACATTTTATAAAGCACACAAGCAATTGCTACCATCCAAGAATATATTAGAGCTTCTGTCACTCATCTATAATCTTAGCAATACACTAGCCTCATACGCTTCCTTAGAGAATTATAGTTTCAAATTGGAGAATCAAAGAGTTACAATACAAAGTAGAAATGAACTGTATCTATTAAAAGAGGAGCTTCAAACATTTGCTCTTCCTAAAAATCTACAACTCAATTATAGTATCAAAGAGTAAAAGAGTCTATTTCAAATCTTAAATAGGATTTTTAAACTCTCATAGACCTCCTTATAGTATCATTAAAAGTTGATCAATAAAGCTGCTGCAATTAAGCAAAATTTGCATTAGCCAATACTCTATCTCTATTAGTCAATGAGAGCTTGAACATTAAAGGAAAGCCTTTTACCTTCGCTGCTCGCTTTGCTTACAACGTTTAGATTTTGCAAACAGTATAATAAAAAAGTTAAACTGCTTTAACTTTTTAGAAGAGGATTACTCCTCTTAAAATTAGAATTTACTACCAATTGTAAATTCAAATTTTGAAGTTCTATCACCCGGTTTGGTATTTAAAGGTTTAGAGAAAATTAAATGAATAGGACCAAATGGTGACTTCCACTCAATTTGTGCTCCAACAGATGATCTGTGAATCTCGCTTAAGGAGTTAATACCAATCATACCATAATCAAAAAATCCAGTTAGACGCATGTTTGGTACAAAAGAGACTGGAATACTCGCCTCGATTGAGTGTACCATTGTTTTAAATCCACCAACTCTATCTCCGTTAGCATTATATGGAGAGATCGATGCAGGTGTAAAGCCTCTTACACCCCAACTTGAACCACCCAAAAAGAGTCTCTCTGCTCTTGGTGCTAAACCTTTATCTTCCATATAACCAGCTCTTAATTTATAACGAAGAATTAAATCATAACCAAGCTTATCCTCTAATCCATAGTAAGCTGCAAATTTAAATTGTGTCTTAAAGTATTTTGCATATCCCTTTTCTACACCTCCACCAAATCCTGCATACTCAAGATCTAAATTTGCATAGATCCCCTTTCTTGGAACCAAGAAGTCATCAGTGTTATCAAAAGTTATAGAGCCAGTTAATGCCGACTTTTTATAAGGTTCATAATCTACATTATATGTTTTATAGTTACTATAATCAACATCTGAGTAGATATACCCTATTGAAGCACTCAAGTGTCTTGTGAGTTTTCGACCTATACTTACATAAGCACCCTTCTCCTCTTTTTTGTAATCGATAAACTCATATGCTTGATGGTAGACACCAACAGAGAGGCTATAGAGAGAATCAAAAA
>JALWMN010000092.1:4701-5034 GCA_027083895.1 Campylobacteraceae bacterium | reverse complement strand
TTATTACTAACACCTATAATCTCATAATTTTGGTATGTAGATTTTTCTAAAATCGAATCTACACACATCTCTAAGAGCTCTGGCTTATCTTTGAATGGAATAATAATGCTCACTAGTGGATTATCTTTAATTAGATAGCGAACCCTAAAGTAGTGCGGTAAATTCCCATGTTCAACCCATCCATCAATACCGCGTCTCTTAAGTGTCTCTTCAAGAACACGCTTGCTTCGTTCAATTGCCTCAGGCTTAGCCTGAGCATTTGCACTTGTTGAACTCTCAAGCATTCTCCAGTGGTAGAGCACCTTTGGTATATGTACAACCTTTTCACACTTT
>JALWMN010000092.1:0-4691 GCA_027083895.1 Campylobacteraceae bacterium | reverse complement strand
TCATAATCTTGTGAACCATCAAACTCGCTATTGAATCTTCCAACCTCATCTAAGAGTGAGTGTTTAAAGCAAGTAAAGTGGGTAATATAGTTGTGGCTCAAGAGCAGATCTGGCGAAAAATCTGGCTTAAAGTGAGGATTGCTACATACACCATTAGTATCGATAAAATCCTCATCGCTATAGATAAAATCGGCCTCTGTTTCATTTATTGCCTTTACCATCTCATAGAGTGCATCTGGAGTAATTTCATCATCATTATCCATGAGTGCAATATACTCCCCTTTAGCCAACTCTAAGGCAGCATTTGTAGCACCTGAAATACCACTATTTTTCTCTAAAAATTTCACCTTTATCTTTGGATTTTGAAGAGACTTAAGATACTCAAGAGTTGCCTCATTGGTGCTACAATCATCCACAATGCATAGCTCCCAATTTTTATACCACTGCTGCTCTACGGAATTAATCGCTTTCTCAAGCCACTTAGGATCAACATTATATACTGGCATAACTATAGAGATAAGTGGTTGAGAGCTAAAAGATTCTATCTGTTTTTTTATGCTATCGTTTAATGGTGGGGGAGCATAGTGATAACCTTTCTTCTTAGGGGTCTCTAGCTTTTTTGGTGGGAGAAGCTTTTTAATCTCTTTTTTTGCAAAAGGATTCAACTTCTGCAAAAGTCGCTTCGCCCTATTTTTTAATCGCATCGACTCAAGCAGACTATCTTTATAGGCAATGACTCTTTGGGCATACTCCAACTCTTTGCCAGCTTGAGCATTCATCTCATAAGCTTTATGAAGTTTTGTGTGTAGATCTATAAGCTCAATATCTTTTTGGTAGAGCTTTTCATGAGCATCACGTATTGCAGCATCTTTTTTTTCTATCTCTTTTTGCCTTCGCTGTAACTCTTTAAAGAAGACCTCAATATTCTCTAAATAGAGATCTTCATGATTTCTAAAAATCTGCATAAGTGTCTCTATCTCTCTATCCTCTCGCTGCAGCTTCATAGTACGAGAATCCTCTTTAATTCGGTAACTAAAGAGAACTTCTGGTATCTGATAGACTCCTACCCCAAGCTCAAGTAGAGAGAGCCAAAAGTCATAATCCTCATTTCCATGACGCATATTCTCATTGTAACCGCCTACTCTCTCCCAATCACTTTTTCGATACATCGCCGTTGCAAAAATCATATTTCCAACTAAAATTTCCGGAAAACGAAATGGTGGAAGTTCCCACTTTTCATTCTTTGCACCAAAGAGCTCAGCCTTGCAATAAACAATCCCAATACCACTTTCTCTATCGAGTATATCTTTAGCCTTCTCAATATAACTTGGGGCAATTTTATCATCTGCATCAAGTGGGAGTATATATTCGCCTCTAGCAGTCTCTATTCCTCTATTTCTAGCAACAGAAGGTCCACTATTTTTTTCGAGATAGATAACTCTATAGCCTTTATCCTCTAATTTTTTTAGTATTTCAAGAGTTTTTGGATCAGATGATGCATCATCTACAATAATTGTCTCAAAATCTTGGAAAGTTTGACTCTCTAAAGAGGCGATCGCTTCTGGAAGATACTCTCCATCATTATAGCTTGGAATAATCACACTTACTTTTACACTCTTTTGCATAGGCTAATCCTCTTTCGATACTTTCTTCAATATATACTCACCCTTACTGTAGAATGTGGAGTGAAAGGGCTTTGAGGGGCTTTCAAATTTGACATCGACTACCTCTAACCCTTTAATCATATCAAGAAATCTATGTTGGATTAAAGGAATTGTTGGATACTCCACTGAGGCTCCAAGTTTATAAACGTTTTGTCGCAGCGGCAAGTTAATCTTTATCGTTACAACTACAACTTCACCTTTGGAGACTGCTGGAAAATCGATCCCATCTTGTGTATTGATCCACGCTAATAGCTGCTCACCATCGAGACTAAAAAGTGTTGTAGTGGCTACAAAAGTTGGGAGATCCTCATGAAACTTAATAGAGAATTGTATATAGTAATCCTCTTTTGAAACTAGTTGATTGGTGCGGTTAAAAGAGAGATCAAATACTCCAAAGTCTAAAATCTCTGCTCCCCTGTCGCCATGGCGAACCATCCCCTCTTTCTCACCGATAGATGGCTCTAGGCTTACCATAACTGGAAGATCCTTTTCATTAAACTCTACTAACTTCTCACCGGTGCGTTTTCGTGTATATCCCATCGCTTTTAACTGCTCATTTACGGCTTGCTGGTCATCATTTATATACCTATCTACTACTTCACCAGCATCGCCTACAAGCACACTTTTCCCATTAACAAGATAGACTCCCTTTGTGCACAACGAGCGAACTGCATGGATATCGTGACTCACAAAGAGAATTGTCATTCCCTCTTCCATCAATTCACTCATTTTCGAGATACACTTTGCCTGAAAGAGCATATCCCCAACACTTAACGCCTCATCAACAATTAAAATATCTGCATCTACATTAATCGCTACCGAAAAGGCAAGCCTCGCAAACATCCCACTACTATACATCTTCACTGGTTGCTTAATAAACTCTCCAATGTTGGCAAATGCAACAATAGCATCTACCTTTTTATCCATCTCCTCTTTGCTAAAGCCCATTAGTGTACCATTAAGATAGATATTCTCCAATCCTGTCATCTCTGGGTTAAAACCTGCACCCAATTCTAAAAGAGAAGCTACTTTTCCATTTACTTCGATAGTTCCAGAAGTTGGAGTTAGAACACCAGTTATCATCTTAAGAAGCGTGGATTTCCCAGCACCATTTTTTCCAATAATACCTACAGTCTCTCCCTTTTTTACCTCAAAACTTACATTGTCGATCGCATAAAAATCGTGATGGTAACTCTTTTTAAATGGATTGAGAGCCTCTTTTAGGCGATCTTGTGGTTTATCGTAGAGGTGGTAGACTTTAGTGAGGTTTTGGATTTTAATTGCTATATCCCTATTTTGTGTTCCGTGTTCATGGTTCCAATTTCCGTTATTCATTGGCATCTTGTTTCCTTCTTAGTGCCTGTTGTAGTTTTGTTATCATTGCTACTAGATGGTCTATTTTCTCGATCCACTCTTTCCCAATAGATTTTTCAATATAACCTATATCCATTGCAATATATGTTTGTATTGTAAACTCTGCTGTCGATCCTTTAGCAATATCTAAACAACGAATCTGTTCTTTAAAAGAGTCTCTCTCTATTCCCTTAGCTCTATTGCTTGCTATAGAAAAACCCACTCGCGTAATCTGATCTTTAAATCCAAAATCTTTATATAATGCAAAAGTTTTATTGAGATCTGCTGATAAACGAGCAGCCTTCTTCCAAATATCCAACTTCTCACACTTCATATTATAACCCTTCTGAACTCGGAGATCTAAACCTTGAATACACTATAAAACATCCGAAAAGTGGGGTCTTAGTCTTCTAAAGGTAATGCTACCAAGGATAAAGATTATAATAGCAAAACTCCAATAGTAGAGTGTCATACCACCCTTTTGCCAAAACCACTGGTGGTAGATCATGCTATCTCGATACCCTTCAATAATATAGACCATTGGATTAAGATTGATTATCCAGTGAAATCGCTCTGGTATCATCTTGAGTGACCAAAATATAGGAGTAAGCCAAAAACCAAACTGTATAAACATAGTCACAATCTGCCCCATATCTCTAAAAAAGACCACTACAGATGAAGTAATCCATGAAAGCCCAAGAAGCAAAACAACCATTGCAAAAAGGTAATAAAAAACCTGTAGCCAATAGATATTTGGCATATATCCATAGTAGATAAACATACCAAACATAAAGAGTATAAAAAAGAGATGCACAACAAGTGCTGCAAAGATTGGAATTATAGGAAGCAGACTTACACGAAATACAATCTTCTTTACCAGATAACTATTAGCAAGTACTGCATTCGTTGCATTCGAGAGTGCATCGGCAAAGAAAAACCAAGGTAAAATACCAGCAATAAGCCATAATATAAATGGAAAATTATCAACAGGTTGCGATTTAAAGCCAACTTGAAAGACAAACCAAAAGATAAGAATTGTTGCTAAGGGCTGGATAAATGCCCAAAGTATCCCTAAAAAGTTTCCAATATATTTTTGTCTAAAGTCATTTTTTATTAGTGACCATAAAAGTCGTCTATTCTCTAAAATAGAACGTAAAAAATTATACACTATGCTTACTCCAACCCATAAATTGTGTAATTATATCCAAAATCGGTTTATACTCTTTACTTTGCTCTTTCAAAGTGCTATAATGTAGAGAAAAAAGATGATAAAATCGATAACTTCCACTACAGCTACAGTAGCAGTAATGAACTTATCTTAACAGAGGGCTATTTTGGAACATTTAATGGTATTCCAAGAGAGAAGATATATTTTTATGAAGGGGTATAATCCATTAACATCAAATTAACATAATTTCTTAAAAGTTCTATGTTAGAATTACATACCCTTATCTAGCTATGACGGAAATTGGATGTATATTCTACAAAAAAGCATATCTTGGAAAACCCATCTATTTTTAGCAACTCTCTTTTTAACCATTTTAGGAAGCCATCTATTCGATGATAAGATTTATCTTTTTACTCTAGCATCTATCTTTTTAATCGATTGGAAAAATATCTTCTCTAAAGAGTCTCTTTTAGTGGCTATATTTATATTATCTATATATATTATAT
>JALWMN010000091.1 GCA_027083895.1 Campylobacteraceae bacterium | reverse complement strand
TGCTCACAGCCAATTTAGAAAGGCAACTAAGTGGTTTTTTACTCAAAAGTAGACTTTTAATAGACTCGGTGTGCCCAAGCTCTAAGAAGATATTTAAACGAACACCACTCTCTTTTGCACAATTTAAGAATGCCTCTCTTGTAGAGCTGCCTCTCTCTCGCAATACCCATCGATAGTCGGCTATATCTGCAAGTGTGAGCTCTTTACCTTTTAACTCCTCGTTTGCACTCACAATCACTAGCTCATCTTTGCCTATCGACTCTTGTATTATATCGCTATCCATAACATCAGCCTCGATAAATCCCATATCGATCTGCCCACTCTTTACTAAAGAGAGAATCTCTTGTGTGTTCCCCTCCTTTAGATCAATCTTTACATTTGGGTAGCGGCTCATATAGTCACAAACAATCCCTGGCATAAGATAATCAATTATAGTTGTACTTGCACCAACTCTAATATTTCCTTTATCCTCACTATTTTTAAATTCACTCTCAATATCGCTTAACTTTTTATAGATTGGCTTTACTGCACTATAGAAGCTTCTTCCAATCTCATTAAGAATCAACTTTTTATTGATTCTATCAAAAAGTTTTTTTCCTAAAATTGTTTCGAGCTCCTTAATAGACATAGAGATCGCCGATTGACTTAAACCAAGATTCGAAGCCACTTTAGTAAGATTTTGATGTTTTACCACATTTAAAAATATCTCTATCTGTCTGAGTGATATCTTCATCTATTCGCCCTTACAAACCACCACTTAAACTAATAGAGGTGCATTTAAATCTAATAGCTAATTATACATATAATTATTTAATCAAAGCTCAAAAAATCTATACTATAGCGAAAGAGTCTTTTTTATTTTGTTTTTTTTGAGAGCTAAGTTGAAACAAAGCTATTTAATTGTAAATTCAAATCGGACAATATCGCTCCCAAAGGAGAATTTGAATGGCTATTTTATTAAATAGTAATATCACCACCCCAACAATGCACAATGTAATAGATGCAATGGAGCCGTGGAGAGACAAAGCAATCGATCTTACAAGCAAAGCGAAAACAAATCAAAAAGCACTTCAAGCTTACCATGAGGCAATTGATAAGATCTATGCTTCTATCCATGCAAAAGATGAAGATACAATTTTATTAAATAGCGGCAATAGTGAAGCAATATCGCAAATCTACTTTACAATCTATATCCAATATATTCTTACAGGTAGAAAAAATGCAATTATTGCATTTAATCGCTGCTCTATTGGCGAAGAGCGTATCTTAAAACTCCTAGAGTCACAAGGGTGTAGGGTACACCGAATTCCACCAACTATCGATGGTACAATCGATCTTGAGATCTTAAAAGAGTATATCAATACCAAAACAGCTCTTGTCTCACTCCCACTTGTAGATGAAGAGAGTGGAGTTATCCAGCCACTCGAAGAGGTTTCGCAAATTTGTGCACTTCATGGCGTAGCACTCTTTGCTAATGCAAGAGATGCTATGGGGAGAATCCCTATCGATACACAACGAGAAAGGGTCGATTTTTTAAGCTTTGAGGGTGCAAATATTGGAGGGCCAAAAGATATAGGTGCACTCTATATAGCAAAAGATGCTCCAGAACTTATGCCACTTATATTTGGACATCAAAGTGAACAAGCCAGATTGCGAGCAAATATACAAGATATTGCAAAAGTAATTGGTTTTGCTAAAGCACTTGAGAGTGTAGTCGATGCCCTTGATTTCGAGATCGAAGATACACGAGATCTTCGTGATAAACTCGAAGAGGAGCTTCTTAAGATTCCACAGAGCTACTCGCTTTCCCCTTGGGCTCTGCGTGTTCCAACAGTTGCTATTATGGCATTTCAAGGAGTCCACGGAGGTATGCTTATTGATCTTTTAGCAAAAAAAGGTATTCTTGCTTACTCTTTTGCAACTTATACAAGAGCACATTTTGAACGGATCTCTCTTATTGAGCTTGCAAAGCTCGATGAGTCACTTAAACACTGCACAGTTGGTTTTAGCCTCTGGTCACACAATAGTGAAGAGGAGATAGAAGAGGCGATCAAAATAATTAACGAAACAGTCACAGAGATACGCGAAATCTCTGCTTGCAAAGGAGAATAGATGAGTAAACAAGCGATACTCCCACAGGTAAGAGAAAATTTTAAAATCGACTCCCTAATTAATGGAAAGCAAAATATAGGTAGACTGAGTGAAGAAGAGGCTCAAGCGATGCAAGCGACTCTCTTTACCTACAACTACGGCTCTTGCAAGAGTGGCTTAGCCCTTACAATCTATGCTGCTTTTAATAATGAGCAAAGAGTAGTCGATTGCAAAATCGAGGTTTTTGGAGAGAGCGAATTGATCGCAGTAGCCTCAATTGCAGCTCTCATTGCCAAAAACAAAACACCTCAAGAGATACTACAACTTAAAGAGAAGGGTTTAGAGTACTTTTTACGCGAAAACCCAAACAAGCCAGCACTTCCTAAACAGCTGCGATTCATCACAAATATTATGATTGATGCCCTCTATCTTATGGCAAAAAGCTACCTTGGCGAAACGATTGTAGAGGGTAATGTTATTGACCCATTTACCGGTGCAACAGAGCGATTTATCAAAGAGAGTATCAAGCGGTTCGATATCAAAACACTCGAAGAGTTAAGCGACTATACACGTGCAGGTTACTTTGGATCTACACACCCCCAAACAGGCTTTAGTAATAGTTTAGATGATATCCTTCAAAAGAGTCGCAAAGAGATCGAAGAGTCGCAAAAACAAACAGCAGCAGTTCCAGATAAACCATTTAAAGAGTTAAGCCTCGAAGAGAAGAGAGTAGCCATAGAAGCAATAATCGACGAAAATATCCGCCAAATGCTCATTATGGATGGTGGCGATATGGAGATATTAGATATTAAAGAGAATGGTGAAGATACAGATATCTATATCCGCTATTTAGGGGCTTGCAATGGTTGTGCGAGTGCAAGTACAGGAACACTCTTTGCAATCGAGGGGATCTTAAAACAGAAACTCGATAAGAGTATTCGTGTAATTCCACTTTAAGAGGAGTTACTCCTCTTTTTTTATTCCTCGCTCAGCATAGTAACGATCTATCATCTCTTGAGTTATCTCAATCATGATACTAGAGGTCACCTCAACAGGTTCATCATCAATCACAGAAATCTTTTTAGGTGCTCCATTAGCGATACACCCACTAAATAGTAAACAACCTATACTGAAAAGTAATAACTGTCTCATAAACTTCCCTTTTTACATTTCACAACTCAAAAAAGAGTTGCTTTAAGAGTAAATACCCATATGTAATAGTACTATATTTTCGATCTTCACATTAAAAAATATACAAATTGAAATAAAAATAGTCCCTTTTTATCTGCTATTTAATCTTATTTACAATTGAGCCAATAAAATTCTTCGTATTAGGCTAACCATCAAACTTCACTTTAATACTGCTATCACGAAAATCTTAAAATAGATAATAGGAGTAGATTTTAAACTTCTTTAAAAATTTTGGTTTCTCCTCTATATGTTAACAACTGCTTGAATAAACTGCTTTTTTTATAATCCCAAAAATTACATTAGCTAATACTCTATCTCATTGGTCATTGGCAGCAGGGGCACCAAAGTAAAGCCTTTTGCCTTCGCGATTTATTGTGCTTAGGACGCTGCGGTTTCAACCCTACAAAGGGCGAGTAGCGTTAAAAAAGTTAAACTGCTTTAACTTTTTAGCTGTGAGCGGGTAAGCGTTTATGCACTCTTGCATAGCGTCCCTGCAGTTTGCCTTTGCTTAACGCTTCTTACCCTCTAGGTGTGCCTATGTTTTCCTCCAGTACCCTACTACCAAGCACCAACATATCTGATGTACCTTCTAATGCAAAATTTGGGATAATCGCATCAATTCCTTTGACCAAGAGAATACTCTCCTCTAACTCTATATACAAAGAAGAAGATGAAGCATCTGCAACAACCATTATATAATGTTTCTCTCTTTACTCTTTAAGAGCCTTATAAAATCCTCTTCTTAATCCATCTTTTTCGCAAAAGAGTGGTGATCAAGCTCCCTTGACTCTCCCTTTATGGTTATTATCTGCATTAAATTTGCTACTAAACTTATCAAGCATATCTTGCACACAACCTACAAGCATCTCTTGTATCTTCTTACTTGATAGTTCGCATATCTCAATAGGTAAGAGCAACAACATCCTTTTTAATCCCTTAAGAATTAAAAACTCTGCAATATTCAACTCCAATATATCCTCTCTTTTTCCAGGCATAATGGGACACAATTTGAATAAAACAGCCGAATTTAAGTTGAAATTGCCTCTATACTCTTGCTAAAAGTAATGAAAGACCCCTAGTACTATTACCATAACTATCATAAGTTATCTCTTTAACCAAATTACCGTTACTATCAGTTATAGCTCTTATTGGTAGTAATGAAAAAGTTAAAAGTTAAGCCCCGACCCCTCTTTTTGACCCTTCTTTTTCTCTTTTAACATAAATAACAATTTAGGTATAATTTCTTTAATTGAAATTGCCTCTATACTCTTGCAAAAAGTAATGAAAGACCCCTAGTTTTCTTTTGTTAGAAGGTTACTTGTTGTGCAGCAAAAACATAAATATCAGTAGTACCAGGTTTGTGAAGACCTCTTTGGTTAGCTAATTGTAAAGCTGTGTGACAAACTCTTGTAGAGGCATCTGTTCCATCAGTTACTTCAATTACTCTTTGGATTACTTGAATACCATTAACTTCAACTTGTTGAGTAGCTTCAGTCACGTTAAAACACTGCTCACCATTGTTACTACCAATATTAAATGATGCTTCACCACCAGTTGTTGCAGCTTTTGCTATATTGGCAGGAATTGTTTTTGTGACTTTGTCATAAGTTACTATGCCCCAAGCACCATTAGGATTAATTACCGCGTTTTCACCATTAGCTGTATAGTAAGATTTGACATCTTCTATAAAAAGTTTTAATTTTGTTACAATTTTAACTGCTTTTGCATCATCTTTTGTTGCTACCAATTTAGGGATAGCTACTCCTGCAATTATGCCAACAATAACAATTACAAATATTAATTC
>JALWMN010000090.1 GCA_027083895.1 Campylobacteraceae bacterium | reverse complement strand
CTATATAGCCCTTATTAGCTGCTTTATAGTAGTAGTTAAAAGCTTTTTTAAAATCTTTCTCGACCCCAATACCATGTTCATAGATATAACCTAGGTTGTAGTTTGAAAGAGCATCGCCCCTTTTTGCTGCTTTTTTGTAGAGTTTTATCGCTTTTCTTATATCTTTTGGTATATGTTTACCATTATAGTAGAGGGTAGCTAATGCAAAGAGAGCTTTTGTACTCTTTTTATTGATAGCCTTTTGATAGTATTGAAGCATCTCTTTGCTTCTATTTGACTCTTCGTAGATTTTAGCAGCTTGGTAGCATGCTTCGCTACTTTTCTTACACGCTTTGTTATACCAGTAGAGAGCCTTTTCTTTAGATGCAACTGTCGCAATTTCTTTTTGGTAGATCTTTGCAAGTGTAAGCTCTGCTTCTATATTCCCTTTGCGTGCCTCTTTTGTTAAGAGTGCTTTGGCTTTTTTGTGCTTCCCTTTTTGGTAGTAATTTTTAGCTAGCTCAAGTGTAGATTGTGCACTCAAAAAGCTACTAAGTACAACGGTAATTATGGTGCTTTTTTGGAGCCATTGCATCTTATAGAAACTCTTTTGCAACTTGATTTCCTATCTCTTTATATGCATTGTAGTAGTTTTCGACAAACTCTCTAACAACATCTGTTTTTGGAAGATAGCTCTTCTCCTCTTTTTGGGTATAGCGATTTAGAAACATACTTGCATCGACTCTTTCGAGGTAGTTTTTCGCAAGCTCTTTGTATGCTTGGGTATAGATTGCTTTAAAATCATCATATTTACTATACTCAATCTTAACCATGCCATTTTCGAATTGGACTATTTGACTCTTATAGAGAAGCTCAAGATGTATTAACCCTTCACAGTAATAGGGTAGGACCTCATCTACCTCTCTCCATGCCATAAGGTTTACTGCACGGCTTACTATATCGTCGATAAAGGCCTCTTTAAGTGTAGGCTCTTCATTTTCAAAAAATGCCATTATACCCCCTGTAGTAGCTTTGAACTCTTCGATATTTTTAAATTGCCCATTTTTGTTCATTGCTACCTCGGTATCGCTATCGATCCAAAGAATATGCCCAAATTCGTGACCAATTGTTGTAATATCATATATTTTATTCCATATTTTAGGATTATTTTGTAAAAGCTCTTGCTGCTTTTGTATAAAGTCAACTCCAAAGGTGTTCATTGCTAGTTGCATAATTGGTTTAGCTTTTTTGCTCTCTCTAACAAAATCTATATAGGCAAATATCTTTTTGCCAAGTTCACTAGAGACCTCCTCATCGTTTGGTACCACTTGTGCTGAGAAGAGACCATTAAGTTCTGCTCCATAGTAGAACATAGGGCGGCTTATATAGAGTTGGGTATTATCAATTTGCAAAAGATTTTTGGTAATTGTTTTAAGGGCTGTATGACCAAGCTCTTTAGCTAGATCAAATGCCATCTTTTTAATACTCTCTTTTGTAGTAGACTCTTTTTGCATTTTAGGGTTGATAATGCGAACATCCCACTCAAGAGCAACAGCTTTTCTATATTTATCTTCATAATACTCAAGTGGATGTCCAACCTGGATTGGGGTTGTAATTTTCATCCATGCTCTATCGACATCTGCCCATAAAGCTACAAGGTTATCGACATTGGTATGAGTTAGTGCTGTTTTGATTGCTAAAAAGTAGGCAATCCAAGCATCTTTTTGGTTAAAGATAGGGTCTTCAAGACTCTGAAGTGTTTCAATAAGTAGTTCAAGTTTGTTGTTTGTCTCTACCACCTCATTTGCAAAGGCATCGGCATAGGCTAAGCGTCTGTAGCCATCTTTATCGGGCACTAAAACAGAGTAGCAGCGATCAGCTACTTTTCCATCTTTGCAATCAAGTAAGTTCTCTCTTTGGAGCATCTGGAAAATTTTTGACTCATCACCCCCAAAGAGCTTAAAGAGGTCTCGGTTGATTGTATTGATTATATGCCTTCGCCAACTGTTTTGCCACTTTGTAATTGTTTCACCTATGGCGTGTACACCATTTAAAATTGCTCTGTAGAATGGACTTAGAAGCTGCCTATTTTCGATAAAGTGGAGAAGAGATTCAAAGTCTTCCATATAGAGTTTTGCGTTAAAGATATAGGCGAGTTCAAGTTTGCTATCAATTTGACTTTGGGTAAAGCCTCTTTTCTTCATAAGTTGCTCTAGAGCATCTTCGCGGAGGTTGATAAGGTAGCTGAGTGTTGCATGTATACTCTCTTCATTTTGCTCTAAGCCAATATGTTCTAAAAAGCTATTAACAAGCTTTGATGCCTCTGGATGATCTTCTCCTTTAGAGAGGGCATAGTAGCTATTGCGTTTTGCATCTTGTGCCTCAATTTCATTATATATGATCTCTATATCGTGCAAAAACTTCTCTTGTAGCTCTTTCATGCTCTCTCCTTTAGCATCATAATAATTGGCTTTATTAATCTAAGAGCTTTTGCTCTATGGGAGAGTTTTGCTTTTATACTCTCATCTAACTCCCCGAGTGTCTTATTGTAGCCATCAGGGATAAAGATTGGATCATACCCAAAACCTTTGTTTCCACGAGGGGTGCTAATTACCCTTCCATACATCCATCCATGTACAACATATTCACCATATTTGCTCACTATGGCAAGTGCAGCTGTGTAGTGGGCAGGTGAATTTGATGCTCCTCTTTTTTGAAGCTCATCTATGACTTTTTGAAGATTCTCTTTATCTGTTGCTCCCTCTTTGGCATAGCGAGCAGAGTAGATACCAGGTGCACCACCTAAAAGATCGATACTAATTCCACTATCGTCAGCAATAACTATAGAGTCATCATTTAATCGATGAAATATTGCTCGTGCTTTTATTAGAGCATTTTCAGCAAAGCTTGATCCATCTTCAATAATCTCTATCTCATCAATCACTTCATAAAAGGGGGTAACTTGACACTCCATTAATGCAGAAAACTCTGCAATCTTTCCTCTGTTTGCACTTGCAATTATTAGTCTCATTTAAGGCTTCTTTTTACAAAATTGAATATAATCGTGTAATTATATCGATAGAAAGGTAAATAAGTGAAGTCAATTTTTAAAAAAGTGTGGCATTTAAGTCTAATTATTGGGCTTCGTTTCTTTGGACTCTTTATTGTTATCTCAGTACTTTCAGCCTATGCACTCCATTTAGAGGGAGCTACCGCAACTCTTGTTGGTTTAGCAGTCGGTGGTTATGCCTTTACACAAGCAGCTTTACAGGTACCATTTGGTCTCTTAAGCGATAAGGTGGGGAGGAAAAAAGCACTATTTATTGGTTTACTTATCTTTGCACTTGGCTCTCTTATAGCTGCTACTGCAAGTGATATCTATACCCTCTTGCTTGGACGTTTCTTGCAGGGAGCTGGAGCAATTGGAGCAGTAATTATTGCAATGATTAGTGACCATGTTAAGGAGGAGGAGCGAGCTCATGCAATGGCAGTAATGGGCATGGTAATTGCAATTGCTTTTACCCTAGCAATGGTTTTTGGGCCACTTATTAGTGGTTTTGTGGGTGTAGCTACACTCTTTTATCTAACAGCTGGTATGGCTCTATTTTCAATTATTCTTCTATTTACTCTCGTGCCTGAACCTCCTAAAATAGTCCACAATTTTAGTCAAGAGGAGGCAAATGTTCGAAGTGTCTTTAAAGATGGGGATTTAAAGCGGATGTATATTACCTTTCTGTTCCATAGCTCAACTATGGCGATAGCATTTTTTCTAATTCCTATGGTTTTAAAAGAGGGTTTTCATCTCCCTTTACATGAGTACTGGAAGATCTACCTTCCAGCAGTCTTTTTTGGAATTTTATCTATGGCACCTGCTGCGATTTTTGGTGAAAAATATAATAGAGGAAAAGAGGTCTTTTTGATCTCAATACTCTCTATTGCTATTGCCTTTCTTTTAATGGGGTTTGCAAATACTCTTTGGCTCTTTGGAGTTGGCGTTGTACTCTTCTTTATTGGTTTTAATATGTTTGAGCCGCTTTTACAGAGTTTTGTAAGTAAGTTTGCCAAAGCTCACCAAAAAGGGGCAGCGTTAGGAGTTGCCAATACCTTTGCCTATATAGGTATGGGTCTTGGAGCTACACTTGCTGGAAAGATATTTGAGTATAGTAACCGAAGTGGTGTGGCATTTAGTGTTTTACTTATAGCAATATTTTGGGTTATCTGGATAGCAGGAATGCGTAATCCTGGAGTGCGAGGTACAATCTACTTAAGAGAGGATATATTTGATTTTGGAAAGCTTGATGCTCTTCGAGCAAAAGATGGGATAACTGATACTTATATTAATGAGACAGAGGGTATTTTGGTAGTAAAGTATGATAAAGAGAAGTTAGATGAAGATGAGTTAAGAGGCTTTATGCTCAAAAGATAGTTTTTAGAGACTTTTAGTGTATAATTATTACAAATTTTAATAAAGAGAGGGTATAAATGGGTATCGATCTAGAGAGTCCATCTTTATATATTAATAGGGAGCTATCGTGGCTTAACTTTAATAAAAGGGTTTTAGATCAAGCAACCTATAAAGGGCTTTTGCCTCTAGATAGACTCAAATTTTTAGCAATATATGGAACGAATTTAGATGAGTTTTATATGATCCGTGTTGCTGGATTGAAATCGGTTTTTAAAGCGGGGGTAAATGCTACAGGACCAGATAAGCTTACACCTGCAGAGCAGCTTATAAAAATTCGTGAAGAGATTCGCTCTATTATGCCAAATCTTGAGAGCATCTATAAAAAGGTTAAAAGGGAGCTTGAACAAAATAGCGTCTATATTAAGCATTATAGCGAATTAAGTGATTCGCAAAAAGAGAGAGTAAACGAATACTTTTTTGAACATATATACCCTATTATTGTGCCTATTGCTGTTGATTCTACGCACCCCTTTCCGCACCTAAATAACTTAAGTTTTGGAATAGCAATAAAACTTAAAGGAAAGGATGGACAGATAAAGCATGGACTTGTGAGGATTCCTCGAATAGTCTCTCGCTTTGTTGAGATAGATAATACATTTGTGTTAGTTGAGTCGATAGTTGAGCACTTTTTAGGAGATCTCTTTCCTGGATTTAAACCTGTTGT
>JALWMN010000089.1 GCA_027083895.1 Campylobacteraceae bacterium | reverse complement strand
GGCTATGGTGTTGAGGTTGCTAAAAATAGAGTTGAGTTTTTAGACCTCTTTGAAGCAAAAAGGTATGATGCTCTTATTTTAGATAGAGTCATAAATGATAGCTTTGAGAGTATGATAATGGACAAAATCTATGAGCAGAAGATAGAGGCTCTAATTTTTATTGATGAAGAGAGTGAAATCTACGCTTCTGATTTAAGTGAGCATATTCATCTTCTCTACCAATCATCAGACTTTATTTTGGTAGAAGAGGAGATAGAGAAGATGATGAAGAGCAAACCTAAACAGCTATCAACCTCTTAAAAGTCTCCTGCATAGCCATTTTAAAATCTTCATCTTGCAAGATTTTTTTATAGAGTTCTAGCTCACTTCGTCTTTGTTGATTGACCACATCATCAAAGATTTTCAAGTAGGCTAACTCTCTGATGTGGGTATTGGAAGCTTTATTCTTCTTTTGAAATATTTAAAATCACACTCTCAATCAATTCACTTATAGCATTTTGTTTTTTTTCTATCTGTTTATCTATCTCTTTTTGAGCATCAATTTTTGATTTGATTTTTTTTACTATTTCGGTTTGTTTTGTTTTAGTTGGTATAGGCAAATAAAAATCATGTAACTCTTTTGATGATATTTTTACCATCGTTTGATTTTTTCCTTTCGATACATATTTAAAATAGTATCTTCCAAAAAAAGAGTTAAACAATAAGGCAATATATTCTTTGTTTATTTTTTCTTCATTAAAAATAATTTTGATATACAAATCTGGAAAAATAATATTTTTATTGATTGTCTCATAAACAATAGAAGCTAATGCAACTAAATCTACTGTATTGCCTCTACTTACAAAAAAATCTCCATTCTTAATATAAAAATCACTAATATTTTTTTTTGTTGCTTTTGTTGCTTTTGTTGGGGTTATGTTTAACTTTCCATCATAATTAAAATGCTCCTGACCTAAAATTAAAGTTCCATCTTCTCCTTCTTGAGAATTTGGACTCCAACCATTTTTAGTTTCAATTATGTAATTACCTAATTTTTCGATACAACTAATTTTAGAATATAGCACTTTTTGGATTTCTTGAATTTTATTCCATCTTAGACTATTTCTTAAGTTATAATTTCTTTTATAAGTGTCTTTTAGAGAGATTGAAAAAACTTTCTTTTTGTCTATCTCTTCAATTTTATTAAGTTCAATATTAAATTCTTCACCAAAAACATCATTTATAATCCCTAAAATATCTTTTTTGCTCTCTTTTAGTACTTTTATCTCTTGCTCTATTGGGGTAACTTTATCTACTATTTCATTTTGTTTTTCTATAGATATTTTAGGTAACTTTAAATCAAATAAATCATTTATTGCTAAAAAAGAATAACCTGAATTTTTATAAACTATATTTACTAAAACACTAATTTTTTGTTTTAATAAATACGCAAACAATTTATTATTATATATAGTATTATCAACTTGAAGTGCAATGTTGTTCTGATTTAATAAGGCTTTTACATCCTTATCAACAATAACCATTTTTCCAATACTACCAACTAAGCTTACGATAATATCATTTTTAGATATTTTAAAATTCTGATATTTTGGATTTTTATATAATTCTATTGATAAAAATGATGCGTTCTGATAATTAATTGAGAAATCATTATTAAAATCTACACTTTTTATAACATAAATATTTCCATTTTATGGGATACTTTTCTATTATTAAACCATTTTTTTAACGATTTTACTCAAAAAATACACATTTTCTTATAATCCACTTTTTGCTATACATATAAATATAATGGTTGCTATTGACTTTAGACGAAGAAGAATAAAAAAATAGTTGTTCTTTATAATAGTTCCATAATATGGCATTAAGTATACTTAATATATAATTTTTGGAAAAAGGAATATCATGGCTAAAGTTATAATATTAACCCTTATTCTATTTTTTATAAATGCTTGCGAAAAGGTAACCAGTAGAGATAAATCCTATAGCGGAAGTTGTAAAGTTGTAGAGCAAAATAGATATATCTACAATTTCATGAAAGAAAACTACTTATGGTATCAAGAGATACCAGATCTTGACTATAGTGCTTTTGAATCTCCATATGCACTATTCTTAAAACTGAAGGTTCCTAAAGATAAGTGGAGTTTTATTATCGATAAAAAAACATTTGATGACTACTTTAGTGGAAAAGGGTATATCGGTTTTGGATTTAAGTTTGCAAAAATTGAAGGTAAATACTATATCCAAATGGTTTTTGATAATTCACCAGCATCAAAAGCGAATCTAGAGAGAGGTGATGAGATTATAGAGATTGATGGGGTCAATTTAGCTTCTGCAGATATCAACAAAGTTGCCTCTCTTTTTGGACCAAGAGAAGAGGGGATAAGCAGAGAGTTTACTATAAAAAAGAGAGATGGATCTATCGTAAAAATAACGCTAGAAAAAAAGAAAGTTGCTCTCAAATCTGTTCTAGAGAGGAAGATAATCAACGAAGGGGAGCACAAAATTGGATACCTCCTCTTTGATAAATTTATAGCAACATCTACAGATGAACTAAAAGAGGCTTTTAGTGCTTTTAAAGAGGCTGGTATCGACAGCTTAGTTGTGGATATGCGGTATAATGGAGGTGGACTTGTTACTGTTGCAAAAGATTTAGCCTCTCTTATTAGAGCAGAAAACAGCAGTGATCTACTCTTTAAACTACAATTTAACGATAAGCATAGAGAAAGAGATATGGAGTACTATTTAGAGTCAACTCAAAACAGTTTAAATGGTATCGATAGAGTTTACTTTTTAACCACAGATGCTACCTGCTCAGCAAGTGAAGCAGTAATTAATGGCTTAAAGCCCTATGTTGATATAAAAATTATTGGTACTACAACTTGTGGTAAACCTGTTGGAATGGTTGGAGGAGAGTTTTGTGATAAATATATCGTACCAATAGAGTTTGAGATTGTTAATAGTAGAGGTGAGGGGGGATACTATAATGGAATAGAGCCAAGTTGCCAAATTAAAGATGATTTAGAGCACAATTTAGGTGAAAAGAGTGAAGCGATGCTCCATGAAGCAATTGCCCAAATTAATGGAGCATACTGCTCAAATAACAATAAAACTAATAGAATGCTAGAGGAGAAAAAAGAGAGCTTTGATATGCTCAACTCAGTTATCAACTCTTTCTAAATCCATTTATCCAATATAAAAAGAAGGAGTTTTACTTCCCTAAACTCCTTAGAGCAATGTGACAAAATAAGCTCAATCTTCCTTTATCCATTATGGCTACCCCCTCCTAAGATTAAACCAAAATTTACATTAGAGATGAACAACCTTTGACAAATCATTTGCTTAAGGGCATTTGTCAAATCTTTGCTAATTCTATTGCAAAATTTTGGTTAAAATTACAATCAGTGATATTTATTTTGCAATCTCTTCTCTTAGAAAAAAACTCTTTGTAGCACATTGCAACTTTTACACTCTTAGTTACTAAAATCAAGTATCTAATATACTCTTTGCTACCTGCAGAGCAGTTGCCCAAGCAAAGTAGAAATTATACCCTCCTCTATCGCCAATCGTATCGAGGAGTTCTCCACAAAAGTAGAGCCCTTTTTGCTTTTTGCTCTCTAGGGTTTTATAATCTATCTCTTTACTATCGACACCTCCAAGTGCTACCTCAGCATACTGCATTGGGCGATAGCCATTAATAGGAATTGTATACCCTTTAAGAAGAGTAGCCAAGTTTTTGAGTGTGTTACTCTTTAGTGCTGATTCGGTTGCATCGAAAAGTTCAAGCTCTAAGAGTATCTCTTTTGCCAATTTTGGGTGTAGAATTGTCCCAATCCAGATTCTAAGTGGGAGATTTCGCTCTCTATCTACCCTACTCTTGAGGTACTTTAAAAACTCTTTTTGATTCATACTATCGAAGTAATCTATAGAAATACTACACTTTTTACCACTTGCAAGAGCCTGCACAGCAGCAATACTTATATCTAAGATGGCTAAGCCACTTACTCCATACTTTGTAAGGAGAAGATCGCCCCTTTTGCTTGTGATCTCAACCCCATCAACAAGAAGACGAAGCGTAACAGAAAGCTTTAATCCAGCCAATGCTCTACACACCTTTGCACTGCTTGTTAATGGTACAAGTGCAGGGAGAGGGTCGATTACTCTATGTCCAAAGTTTCGAGCTATCTCGTACCCGCTACTGTTGCCACCAAGTTGTGGAGCAGCAGAGCTTCCGGTTGCGAGAATAAGTTTTTTGGCTTCTAAGCGACCCTTAGCAAAAGTAATATAAAAGCCCTTTTTAATAGTCAGATCCTCAACTCCATAAAAGCAATCGATACCTAAACGGGCAATCCATGCCTCCAGAAGCTCAAGAACAGAGAGAGCACTTAAAGATTTGGGGAAAAGCCTCCCATCCTCTACACTTATAAACTCTAAGCCTAAATTACGAAAGAACTCCTCTATTTTCGCTAAAGGGTAGTTTTTAAGCAGCTCTTGGATTAACCTTTGGTTTCTTGAATGAAAATTCTTGCTACTTAGTGAAAGATTTGCGATATTGCAGCGACCATTTCCACTTGCAAGAATCTTTTTACCACCCCGATTTTGCCTCTCGATAAGGGCAACCTTTTTACCCCCTCTAGCAAGCTCGATTGCGGCAACCATACCACTTGCACCAGCACCAATTATAACTGCATCATAGCTACTCAAGCAAACCTCTTTTTATCGTTATTATACTATAATAGATCTATGTATTGTGTAAAAGAGATTTTTCAAGTTCAAACAGAGGTGAAACGCTCCAAATTTATTTCGTTTTTAGTTCCATATAATCAATTTAAAACAATATACGAATCGCTAAAGGCGGAGCATTTAAAAGCAAACCATATTATCTACGCCTATCGCACCTTGAATGAGTATAAGCAGATTGTCGAAAATAGCAGTGACGATGGTGAACCCAAAGGGGCTGCAGCAACACCTACACTTAAGCAGCTTCAAGGGGCTAACTTAATCGAATCTGCAATTATTACGGTTCGTTACTTTGGCGGTATAAAATTAGGCGTCGGTGGCATGGTGCGAGCCTATAGTGCAGCTGCTAGATCTGTTATAGAGTCTGCAACTCTCTTACCCT
>JALWMN010000088.1 GCA_027083895.1 Campylobacteraceae bacterium | reverse complement strand
CTAATATATAACTTTTTTCTTTGTAAATATTCCTGAATTTTTTTTATAAAAATCTAAACAGTAGCGTAAAACTTACTCGAGTAATGTGAACAGTTTTTTAAATATTTTAAATGTAATAACGTCGAGTTGTCTTCAAAAAATATTTTAAGATTAACTAAAATAGTAGTATTAAGAGTTGCAGAAGAGATTAAATCTCTTCTGCTTTTTGAACATCATAAAGGATATCATCCCAAGGAGTTCTATACATTGGCATTGCAAGTCTCTTTTCATCGAGCACATGACCAATAAAGCCAATAGTTCTCCCTAAGATAAAGAATGCATTCAGAGTTCCTGACTCAATAAACTCATCAATCTCCTCTTCACTATATCCTAATGCTCTCCACATATCTACCATTAAAATACCAATAGTACCATCAACATTAAGAATTAAATTCTCTTTTTTAGATGTTGTAAGCTGCTCTACAGTTCTAGCATAATCTAATAGTGGTGTTGCAGGGAAGTTCTCAGCTGCAAAATCCATTAAACCTTTTACCCTTAAATCTGGGTTCTTTAGAGACTTAATTCTGTGCCCAATTCCAGGAATTGGTATACCTTGCTTCTTCATATATGCAACAAACTCTTTTGGAGACATATTATTGTCATCTGCATATTTAAAGTATTTCGCAGCACCATCAATAGCACCACCAAATCTTGGACCAATTGTTAAAAGTCCTGTTACTAATGACTCTACAACACTTTTACCAGCTCTAGCTGTAACTTTTGCATTATGTGCACCACTTACTGCTGGTCCATGATCCGCAACAGTTTTAATAACAGTCTCTATAAAATCAACCGCCCATTTTGGGTAAACTTTTTTGAACCAAAGAAGTGAAATAACATCTCCAATAGTTTTGCCAGTTTCTGGAAGTGCGACTGAGCTTATTGGATAACCAGCATATGTAGCCTCTTCGCCTCTGTCATCAGAGATTGTACAAATAAACTGTCTAGGTCTTCTATATTTTGGAATTGTATTGATTTCTGGCTCTGGAATCTCTTCGATAATACCTTCTGCTTTAAGTTGGTTATAGACACCATTAATCTCAGCTGGTAGATCGTTGAAAGTTTTAGGTACATGAATTCCTGCTTCTCGCATTGCATTGTTTTTAGCCTCTGCAGTCTCTCTATCGTCATTAGCAGATGCACCTGCATGACCAAATTGAACACCGCTACTGTAATGTTTAGCAATTGTACCTATACACCAAGCAATAATAGGTTTTTTAATTTTACCACTCTTAACTGCTTCGATTACTTTATACTCTTCGATACCACCAACTTCACCAAGTAGTACCATATATTTAACATCAGGGTTTTGCTCCATTCTAAGAAGGTTATCAATAAATACAGAGCCAACAAATCTATCACCTCCAATTGCAACACCCTCTGCAATTCCATCTGCATTGATAGAGATAATATTAGAAAGCTCATTAAATAGACCACCCGATCTGGTTACTAACCCACAACTACCAGCTCTATGAAGTTTAGAGTTAATAATATTTTCGATTGTTCCACCTACATTGGCAATCTTAAATGCACCTGGACTAATAGCACCAACTGTAGCTGGACCAATTACTGTAACTCCTTTTGCTCTCGCCTCTGCAATCATCTTTCTTGAGAGTCTCTCTGGAATCCCCTCTGCAGTAATCATCATTACTCTAAAGCCACCAATATCAAGAGCCTCCATAGTAACATCGTATGCAGTTCTAAATGATGCAAAATTTAATAGCACATCTGCATTTGGGTGTGCCTCTTTTGCTTCTTTAGTACTTCTATATACTGGTACCATAATCTCATCGGCACCCCAAAAGAACTTTTCAAACTTATTTGAACTTGTTGGTGCAACGATTGCTGCAACCGAAGGAGTCTCTCTTTTGATTACATAATCGTAATCTAACATTCTTTGAATTGCACTTTTATTGTTATTCCAAAAAATTGCTTGCGTATCTCTTGTAAATAATCTATTTGACATCTATACTCCTTCTTACTTTTCTTCTAATGCCATTCTAACAA
Organism: Campylobacteraceae bacterium; assembly: GCA_027083895.1. GTDB lineage: Bacteria > Campylobacterota > Campylobacteria > Campylobacterales > Sulfurovaceae > JAADEQ01. The sequence goes on along the minus strand of JALWMN010000088.1, from coordinate 3,116 downwards.
TATCTGTTAGATGCGTTTCAGGACCATGCACTTTAATTGGTAACCCAAGTCTATCTGCTGCCTCTTTGATATCTTTTAAACCTTTTTCATAGTTTGGTCCACCACGACGAACATAAATTTTAACACCAACATCTTTCATCTTATCAGCATAATTCTCAAATGCTTGAATAATTCCGGTAAATGTCTTTGCAACATCAGTAAAGTTTGCAATTGCACCACCAATAATTAAAATTTTATCTCTTCCTTGTGGATCTTTCTCTCTTGTCATTAAATCAAGAATTGTCTCTGCATAAAACTTTGTTTCTGCAGTTGTTGGCCCACCACTGTACTCTCCATAGTTTGCCAAATCTTCAATTCCTGCCATATCAGCAATTGTATCAGCATAAACAACAGATGCACCGCCTCCTGCAACCATTGTCCATATTCTAGCATCTGGCTTTAGTAGTGTCAGCTTAAGCGACGCACCAGTTTTTGCATCTGCCTCTTCAACCGCTAATACCTCTGGAGATTTCTCTTCCATACCAAATGGTGTTGGGAATTCAATATCACCCCACTCATCAACCATCATAAATCCTGCTGTATCATCAAGCTTAGCTACCATATCTAAAAGCTCAACATTTTTACCCTGCAATACAAATGGATTAATCTCTAAATAGGCAAAATTTAATTCACGATAAGCTTTAAAGAAACCAATTGCAAACTCTGCAAATGCCTCTTTATCCTCCTCTTTTACATCAGCAGGAACATTATCGCGAATCTTTTTTGCTATCTCATCTTCGCTATCTGTAATTGAGAATTTAACCTCTACAACTTTATCCCAATTCTCTTCTACTTCCATACCACCTTCTGCAGACATATATAAAACATCATCATCGCCTACAACAGTTGCGGAGATGTAATACTCTTCATCTTGTGTGTGTGGAGTAAAAGGCTCAACGATAAAGTGAGTTAAATAATCCTCAGATGGTTCACCCGTAGGATTATCTCCATCAAATGAAAAATAGACCTTCTGTTTTTCAGCTCTTTTTTCATCTATCCACTTTGCAGCATCTTCAAGTGTTACATCACCTGGTTTATCAACTTTAAAAAGCACTAATCCATTCTTTCCTCTTTTACCAAAAAGCATATCTGGTTTAACAACTAAAGCTTTCTCCTTTAGCCAACTATGCTCTTTTGCCTTCTCTTTTAACTCATCTCCGCTTTGTACTAATACCGTCTGGTACGGATAAGTAAACCCTGGAAAATATTTATCCCAATGCTTAGCCAATATTGACTTAGCATCATACTCTCTTATTGCTTTTTGAGCCATTCAACTCTCCTTCTTACAAGATTATTCGAAGATTCTATCATCACATTAATTTAATTATGACTAGATATTTAATAACTAATTGTTTTAAGATCTAAATATGTGTATTTTAGAAACAATTTTACTTACATCTCTGGATACCATAATAGTGATATAGAGTTAAATCGTGATTATCAATTTCATCTTTACACACTTTGCCACTATTTTTTAACTCTAAAACTATTTTAGGTATCTCATACATTGAAGAATCAAGTAGTATCTCTTTAAAATGAGTATATTTATAGAGTGGATAGTGCAAAAAAATCAAACTTGTCTCTAAAAGTAGCACAGTTAATACTGTTTTACATAAAATATAATAAAATCTTCTAAACTCTGGTAGACGTATTACTAAACTATCTCGATAAATTGTAACTACAATTGGAATAGCTAGTACAACAAAGGGGGCAAAGTCGGTAATTTTTATTGCTTGTCGAATAGAGAGTAGAATAGATACTATAAATGAAGTAGCCACAATATACCAAAGGAGATCAAAACTACCTTTAATTGCCCATCTATAGATAGAATATACAACAACCAAAAAGAGTATAGGGGAAAATATAGCTGCATATATTCCAATAATTTGTGTAAGATGCCCCTTTGGAACACCATCGATATCGTATGTAGAGACTACAGATGCTAAGAGTACAAAAGCAATACCAAGTAAAAAGAGCCACCACTCTTTTTTCTTATATCCATAAAATGCTAGTGCAAGATAAACCACAAATTGAGCACTATGTGTGAATAAAAGTAACACAGATGTAATTATCAGAAGTAACCTATTCCCCCTAATATTTGCATAAAGGATTAAAAGTGTAAGAAAAATTGGTACCGTTGCATAATTGACTAGTATAAATGAGAGAGTCACTCCTGGAATTAATAAGTATACTAAAAGTGCCAAATTGTAGTAGATGCTCTCCTTCTTAAAATAGACCTCTATTATACGCATATAGATAGCAATAGAAAGGAGAGAAAGTATAAAAAAAGGGAGTCTCATACTCCAATATGTATGAAAATACTTATATATCTTTTGAACAATAAAACTCTCTATAGTAATGTTTTGACTATAAAGGATATTTGCCTCTGTTTGACTAAATGGTGTAAGAAAGAGTAGAGTTGCTATTAAAGCAACATATAGGAAAAGGAAAATATTTCTAAACTTATTTGAAAAGTTACACTCCATCCAGATATTTCCTTCCTAAAGCTATTTAAGTAGTAGGTTTATATATTGACTATAATGATAAAAAATTATCTAAAATTTTATGCCCAAAGTCACTCTTGATAGATTCCGGATGAAACTGCACACCATAAATAGGTTTACCCTTTATTTGTAGTGCCATAATCTCATTATCATCATCACTCATAGCGGTAACCTCAATTATTTCAGGCAAACTATTTTTATCAACAACCAAAGAGTGATAACGAGTTGCAACAAAGTTATTATTTACATCTCTAAAGATTGGTGTACTATTAATTTGTGTAACAAATGATGTCTTACCATGCATCATTCTCTGAGCTCTCACAATCTTTGCCCCAAAAGCTTGTGCGATACTTTGATGGCCTAAACAGACACCAAAAAGTGGCTTTGAATCTGCAAATTTTTTAATTACATCTAAAGTAACTCCTGCATCATCAGGCGTAGATGGTCCTGGAGAGAGAATAATTTTTTCTGGATTAAGTGCTTCAATCTCATCAACTGTTAATTCATCATTACGAATAACCTTTAAATCTGCACCCAACTCTCGACAGTACTGTACAATATTATATGTAAAGC